>DAIDKD010000010.1 GCA_027451065.1 Bacillaceae bacterium
TTGCTTTGGCTATCCGTTGATTTCAATAGCAATATTTTACCCTCCATTAACAATATTTTACCGTTGTGGCAACGTTTTCTTTAGTATATGATGATTGTAACATACTTAGTTTGAAAGGTATATAACAAGAGTAAGTGTGCCAAGTAAGAATGAGAAATTAAAAAAATGAGGGAGGAAAATATTGTGTCAAAAATTACATTTTTAGGAGCAGGAAGCACAGTTTTCGCAAAAAATATACTAGGAGATTGTATGTTAGTTCCAGCTTTAGAGGGGTTTGAATTTGCTTTACATGACATTGACGAGACTAGACTGGCAGATTCAGAAAATATGTTGAACAATTTAAAAGAGACTTTGCAAAAAAACATTAAAATAACAGCTTCTTTAAACAGGAAAGAAGCCTTAAAAGGTGCGAAATATGTAATCAATGCTATTCAAGTAGGTGGCTATGAACCAAGTACTGTTATTGATTTTGAAATTCCTAAAAAATATGGATTGCGTCAAACAATAGCTGATACCGTTGGAATTGGAGGAGTTTTTAGAAATTTGCGAACCATCCCAGTTATGCTTGATTTTGCTAAAGATATGGAAGAGGTGTGTCCTGATGCTTTGTTTTTGAACTACACCAATCCAATGGCTGTTCTTACAGGTGTGATGAGTCGCTTTACATCCATTAAGACAGTTGGATTATGCCATAGTGTTCAGGCCTGTGTCCCGGATCTTTTTAAGAGCCTTGATATGGATCGAACAGATGTTAATTATAAAATTGCCGGAATAAATCATATGGCATGGTTATTAGAAGTTCAGCGAAATGGAGAAGATCTTTATCCAGAAATTAAGCGTCGAGCTAGAGAAAAGCAGAAAACAAAGCATTATGATATGGTTCGCTTTGAATTAATGGATAAATTTGGCTACTATATCACTGAATCATCTGAGCATAATGCAGAATATCATCCTTATTTTATTAAATCTAACTATCCAGAATTGATTGAAAGGTTTAATATTCCTTTAGATGAGTATCCGAGACGTTGTGTGGAGCAAATTAAAAATTGGGAAGAGATGCGTGGAGATTTGGTTGAGAATAAAAATTTAAGCCATGTGCGTTCTTCTGAATATGGTTCACGGATTATTGAAGCCATCGAGACAGATGTTCCTTTTACCTTTGGTGGAAATGTTTTAAATAAAGGAGGGCTCATTAGCAATTTACCTGAGAATGCCATTGTTGAGCTTAAATGTTTAGCTGATGGAAACGGAATAACTCCAACATATGTAGGTAATCTCCCAGAACAATGTGCAGCCCTTAATCGAACAAATATTAACACGCAACTTTTGACAATTGAAGCGGCTATAACGAGGAAAAAAGAATATATCTACCAAGCAGCTATGCTTGATCCGCATACAGCAGCTGAATTATCCATGGATGATATTATTGCTCTATGTGATGATTTAATTGAAGCACACGGTGATTGGCTACCTGACTATCGTTAGATTTTAACCTTAATGAAACAAAATGCGGATAATGAAAAATATGAAGAGAATTTATACTGATTCAGATGTAATGAGAATTATCGGCAGTCACTATCCGGATTTCGAAGTTCAAGCCTTAAGTATTTTGGAATCAGGTCATGATAGTGAAGCCTACTTAATCAATAATGAATTTGTTTTCAAGTTTCCTAAGCATCAAAAATCTTCCACTAATTTGTATAATGAAATAAATGTATTGTTGGAAATTGAAGGTAAGTTACCTATACCGATACCGGAGATTAAATTCATAGGAAATCCAAATGAGATTTTTCATATGTATTTCATAGGTTACAGGAAAATAGATGGAATTACATTGACTCCTGCATTAGATATGATTTTCCCTATTCTAAATGAAGAGGAAAGAGAGAAAATTGACAAAGTATATAAAGATTTATTAAACACCTATTCATTTTTTGATTATCATAAATGTTTGATACACAACGACTTCAGTGCAAATCATATTTTGTTTGATAAAAATACGGAACGGATTTCTGGAATAATAGATTTTGGTGATGTAGCAATATCTGATCCAGATAATGACTTTATGTGTTTGTTGGAAGATAGCGATGAAGAATATGGTAAGCGGGAAATAATAACACGGATTTAAAGTGAATCCACCTCCAGATATACTTGAGTTATCAAGAATTAGGAGGTGGATTTCTATTGAATGAACATCCAGAAATTGTACCTGTACAGTTGAATGATAGAAAGACGAATCATGGGGTCTCCACTCCGCAGGTAGATTTATACAAAAATAAGCCTGCATGCAGAGTAAAAATCAAGAATACAGAAGTGCTTTTTTATAATGGTGCTGATAAACATATCTTGCATATTGTCTTGTCGGAGATGAATAAACATGCTCGTTGATTATACAAAGGTACAGAACATTTTTATCGTTTGCGGGAAGACAGACATGCGTCGTGGCATTCTAGGAGTATCCTTGATTGGCTGTTGGGCTCATCTACGCCGTAAATTTTTCGAAGCATCTGGTAAGGAGAAAACGAAGGATGGAAAAGCAGAGGTTGGTCAAGGGTATTGCGATAAGTTGTTCCGTTTGGAAAGGGAGTTAAAAGAGCTACCTCCAGAAGAACGATATGAGAAGCGTATAGAAAAAGCACAGCCACTGGTTGATGAGTTTTGGAAATGGTTGAATTCCTTTCATGCAATGAAAGGAAAGCTCCAGGATGCAGTCAATTACGCTCATAATCAAAAAGATGCATTAATGTCTTTTTTAAAGGATGGTCGCTTTGCTATTTCCAACAACTTGGCTTTATGAATACGGCAAGGAGATTTTACCACGTCTGCAATCTTCTTTTTGGTTCTTCCGCAAATATCCGTTTTTCAAGTGAACTTTAGTATATTTTTAGCTCGTAATAACTGGATACCGCACCTGCCGTACATTGTCCTTTTAATCATCTTCAATTTGTTGTTAGTTCCTTCTACGAATCCATTACTCAAGTTGGATGCGACAGAATTTTCGACCGCCTCAAGGTCGTTTTCCAACCCTTGAGCAAACGACTTGAACGATGATATATCGCATTTCTTATAAGTCTCAATAAATACGTACAATAAAGGCATATTTCTTGTCTGATAGATTTGCCTGAAGCTTTGAATACACTTTTTGATTTCGTAAAGAATCGGATATTTTTCGAATAGGAATTCTTTATGATTTTCCGTCAGTTCGTCGTTCATCCAAAGAAAACGAAAAATACCATTTCTTGTGATAAAGTCAT
The DNA here is from genome assembly GCA_027451065.1 of Bacillaceae bacterium. Lineage (GTDB taxonomy): Bacteria > Bacillota > Bacilli > Bacillales > Bacillaceae_G > DAIDKD01. Next base: position 3,255 of record DAIDKD010000010.1, read on the forward strand.
GCTTTTCTCCAACAGAACCAGACCGATTCATTAGAGTCTTGGTCTTTTTACGAACATAAGGCTGAGGCTTAAAGTTTTTCCCAGAAGCTTCCTCTACTTTTTTTAGGTACTCATACGCATTTCTGATTGAGTCAGCATATCCTATCTTTTGTATGTATTCAATTGTTTCTTTCTTCGTATAGCCACTGTTGTTGAGACACTTGAGAATCTCATCTAGATATTTATCAAGTTTGCTAGATTGAAAACCTGCCTCTGAAAGTTCCTTAGGCTCCCCAATGGCATATTTCCTAACCGTTTTTCTACAGATCCCCAAACGGCGAGAAATTTCTCGTTTACTGCAGCCTTCGGCTAAAAACTTCTGGATTGCTAGGATGAGTTGATACTTTTTAGAATTTAATATTAAAGGCGTTTTTTCAGTGGAATCGTTTTTTTTTTTACTCTCATCAATCGACATCTTAGCTTCGAATTCATCTGATTGAACATTTGAATCGACAGTGTCCCCATGTGGAATCTTAATCGTTGCGGGAACCGAATTATTCAATGCCTTCTTTACCGCCTCTAATAAGTTTTGATGTAAATGGAATCGGTCTGCGATTTGCATCACATCTGGTAATTCTTCTGAGAGAGCCTTGGCGTAAGCACTAGCACGATCTCGTGTCACTGTTCTGACTTGTTTGTTCTGTTTTAGCCATTCTCGAAGAGTTTTCCCATCTCTTCCTTCCAATATAGCAACAGGTAAGTGCGTTTTCTCATCAACGATAATAGTGCCGTAAGTATGTCTTTTTTTGAACGCGAAGTCATCAACTCCGATAGTCTCACTACATGTTGGTCTTTCTTGAGTATCTAGAGATTTAAGCAACAAACGAATAATAGTATCCCCACTAACCTTTATGCCCATCTTCTTACAAATACGCGCACAGCCTTCGCAACTAGTTTCCAAAGCCAACATACAGACAAAATTCTTACAACGTTCCGTCATTCTACTATAGCTTCCCAGAAAACCATCAAAATCTTCTGCAATTGTCTTAACAGTACATTCAGGGTTATTGCACTCATACTCATGTGAAGTAATTTCTAGATAGACAGATTTACCTAAAATAGGTAAGTCCTGAACCTTACGAGTTTACATCCCATGATATTTGACCGTTTCAACCTGACAACAAGGGCACACATATGTCTTGGTGATTGATTTCAAGCGAATATGGATTGAATTGTTCTTTTGAATAACCTCAGATATTTTGAGTGATTCACTTGGATAAAACTTGTCTAAATTGAGGTTTCGGCTGTTCATAATAGATAACACCTCTGAAGTTGTATTCTTATCTATGATTACTTCTATTTTACTACCTTTTATGAGTCATAAAAAGCTCTAAAAACGGATATTTGCGGAAGAACCATTCTTATTGCTGTATTCAGCTTTATGCCGACAATTTAATTATGCCGAGGATTCTCTTGTGGATACCTTAAATACAGGTGTTGTATAGAAAATACCCGACATAATTTTTTTCTTCATATATGATTAATCTAAACAGAAAGGGGGAGGTGATTCAATATGAACAATATAAAAGAATTTGAACTATTAGCTAACGATACAAGGAAGAAGGTGAAAGAATTCGGGGTTACATCTAAAACAGTAATGAATAATTTTGATAGATGTATACGATTGTTAACTGAGCATTTAAAAGTCAACTGTTTAGAGTTTTCTCTTAAAATAGGATTTGCTTGGTTAAATCAATACAAATTCAATGAAAACAATTCTACTGGAACTAATCATAACCTTGAGCGAGCGTTCAGAAGAATAATTCTGTTACTTTGGGATAATAAACAAGGTCAATTAAACAAATGGAAGATCTATCCGTCGATTACTCAAGCATTACCTGAAACGCAAGAATTTATTAAAATTCTTACTGATTACAAACTTTACCTAAAGAAAGCTAATTATGCAGATGAAATAGTGGAGTTTAGGTTTGGCTGTGCAAGGGGGTTGTTGATTTTCTTCGAAGATAATCAAATATATACATTTGATCAAGTCACTAATAAATTGATTGCTGATTATTTTGCTTCCGCACACTTCACAAACAGGAAACCCTCCGGGGTTCAAGCTGAGGCTGTTAGAGTTAAATTGTTTCTTGAGTACCTTGAAGATGAAAAGATTGTAAATAAAAAATTACTACATTATGCCGTACCTAGATACAGAATATAAGAGACTAAAATAATCTCAACCATCACACCATTAGCTGAAGAACAGATATTGAGTGACTATCCCGAATTATCTTCAAACAAAAGAGAAAGAGCATTATGTTTGTTGGCTCTTCATTTAGGTCTTAGAACCTGTGACATCTACAATTTGAAATTTGATGATATTGATTGGAACACAGGTACATTGTATATTGTATATCAAGCAGCAAAAGGCTGGCATTCCAGTAAAAATGAAAATAGACAATGAAACTCAAAATGCCATTATTGACTATATTTTTGTAACTTCTAAAGGACCAATCACTAAATTGCATAGAGGAGATAGAAATATTTATAGACGTACTCACGGGATAGACACCAAAAAGAATATACCGCATCAAGGCTTACATATCATGAGAAGAACCTTTGCATCTCCTTTATTTAAAGGCTCTCCAAGAAAACCCTCAGCATAATTAAATTGTCGGCATAAAGCCAATTATACCGATATCGGTATAATTGGCTGAACGAAGTATCAAACTATTAGCGATTGGTCGGAAAAATTACTTATTCTCCACGAGTATGGAGGGTGCAAAAGCAAATGCCACAGCTTACAGTATTATTGAAACTGCGAAAGCCAATGGTTTGAATCCATATAAATATCTGACTTATCTTTTCGATCATCTCCCGAATCTTGAATTCCATCAAAATCCAGAGATACTAGAGGTTTATTTGCCATGGGCAAAATCAGTTCAATCGAACTGCCTATAATTCCATCTGAAAAAATCTGCCAATCTGTATTTAATTGTAACTTTAGTATACAGACTGCGCAGCTATTTTTACATGCATGTTTTTATTTCCCGCTTACGAAACAAGAAGTAGTAGGAGTTGTCTTAGTATCTGAAGGTTATCCAGAGGCGTATCAAAAAGGATATGTCATTGAGAGGCTTAGATAAGTTGAAAAAAGATACTTGATTTCCAGTGTGGAACGGATGTAGTAGGTGGGAAGGTTGTAACGCACGGTGGTCGTGCATTATTCGTTGCTTGTAAAGGGGAAATGTTGGAGCAGGCGCAGAAGAAAGTGTATCAGGAAATTGAGAAAACTGAGTATGATGGGGTGTTTTATCGTGTGGATATGGGAGGCAGGGCGGTGCAAGGTGTAGTGTTGTAGAGGTTTACTAGGTTCTAGTGGCTATTCTTTGTCATTAGAACTTGTTCATATACAGAAAATTTTTTATCATAATGTGACTACCTGCTTATATGAGATAAAAATGGAAAAGAGTGCAGTCAGTAGTGGGAAGCACTCTTTCAAAGGCTTAGGGTGTATTTCTTTTACTCAAGAATAGCCGTTGTATAAATTATCTATAGCAGACTATGAAGCATCTATAGTATTAAATCCGACTACCTCACCTTCAATAAATATTTGTTGAGGCTCTAGACTACCGCTAAAAATATCCAGTAATTTTTTTACGGCAACTTCGCCGATTTTGTTCTCATCTTGGCAAATAAAAGGAAATCTAACTGTAGAATCAAATTTATTTTTTATACCATCAAAACAAATGATTTCTAAATCTTGCGGGACTTGTAAGCCAATCTGTCTAGCAGCTTTTTCAGCTAACAAAGCAATGTGATATTCAATGCAGAAGAGTGCCGTCATGTTATGGTTATTTTGCAAATGCTGCATTATTTTCAAAACATCATCCTCCGGGGCTATAGTCTGATTTTCGTCGGGGATAGCACTGTTAATACTGCTTAGCCATAATTTTTTTTCGGGGATAATACCTTTTTTTTCATGTGCTGAAACAAAACCTGCTATGCGATCCTCGATTGTCGTTGTGTTCTGCGGTGCTGAAGAAATCAAACCAATCTCTGAGTGACCGCGTTCGAATAAATAATTAACAAGTTTTTCAGTGGAGGTTACGTTATTGGTGCTGATAGAAATAGTAGGTATTCCCTTTAAATGTCTATCGATAAGCACTAATGGAAATTTCTTTAATACTAATCTTAAAACTTCCTCGCAAAAATATTCTCCGTATACGGGCATAACAATTAATGCATTTACTCCAAAATCTATTAAATCTATTATTGCTTCTTGTTGACTTTTTATATCTCCCATTGTTTGCTTTAATATCATAATACCTTGATTCTTTCGAACTTCAGTTTCGATGCTACGAATGATACCTGCCCCATACACATTGTCAAAGCTTGGCATGACTAATCCTACTAATAATCTTTTGTCAGTGTTTTCTTCAGTATTCATCATGTTTAATGTAGGGTTAATTGCTTCTGAAACAAAGGAACCTTTCCCGCGCTGCCTAATAATACGCCCTTCTGACGCTAATTTTTCTAGTGCTTTTTTACTTGTAATTCTACTGACGTTATAAATATCAGATAAATCTTTTTCAGAAGGTAGTCTATCTCCAGCATTATAGTGTCCTGAGGAAATTTGGTCAATAAGCCTACTGTATACTTGTTCGTACATTGGTTTAGTATTTGGATACATATTATGAGTCCTCCTTTATCTGGAATAGTTTATGTAGTTATTTAAATAATCCGGTTATTTTTATAATGATATATATAATATAACATATACCATATTATAATTCATGATAAAATAAATTTAAAAAGTGAAGTTTTCATAAAATGAAAAATCGCTATAATTTTTGATTGAGGTAGCATGTTTTAATGAGTTTTTATAAATAAATAAAAGAATTGAGATTATTTTTTAAATAAAATATATAAAATTGTGTTGACCTGCAAATGGTATGCGTGGTATTCTTTTTTTTGTAACGTATAGCGAAGTGATATATTGTTATATCAATTCTAATTTAATCATGCGATGAGTGTGAGAAAGAAGGTGAGAGGTTCGGATAAAAATATCGCGTTTTATTCGGTAATCTTTGAGCCGATGGAGGAAAGGCATGTTTAAAACAAAAGAGAAAATAGTAGCTAGAATTCAAGAGTTATCAAACTATCGCTACAAAAGTCAGATACTATTGAAAAGTTTTTTGTGTATGGAAGATGAAGGGAAGGACGTTAGCCCTATATTACCGATTTTGAAAATTGGAAACGATATTATGGAAGTCGGGGAGAGATGGAGTGGAAGAGATAGATATTTGTGGCTACAAAAAGATATCAGCATCCCATCTGAATGGCAACATAGTACGATTGTCGGGCTGTTTGATTTTGGAAAAACCGGGGACGGACACAATTCAGGATTCGAATCATTACTGTACATAGATGAAGTTCCTTATCAAGGTGTGGATTCGAATCACCAAGAAGTGTTTTTCAAAAATGAATGGTGTGGGAAAAATGTTCGATTAACGTTCCGATTATGGTCTGGCCTTGAAGGTGGAGGAGAACAGAAAGAACAAGAACATCAAATAAAGCGTGCTGAAGTGGCAGTGTTAGACGAACAAGTAGATGATTTCTACTACACAGCGAAAGTAATATTGGAAACGATTGAATTATTAGATGACAGTGATGTTGAAAAGATAGAACTTTTGTCGACGTTAAATAAATCGTTTCAGTACATTGAGTGGTCCCTGCCAGGTTCAGAACAGTTTTATGAAAGTATCTATACAGCAAACGATTATTTGCAACAAAAAATTGATGCAATGGAGAAACATTCTTTAATTAATATTACTTGTATTGGCCATACGCACATTGATGTTGCTTGGTTATGGCGATTAAAGCATACTCGAGAGAAAGCGGCACGTTCTTTTTCAACAGTATTACGATTGATGGAAAAATATCCTGATTATGTCTTTTTGCAAACGCAACCACAGCTTTATGAGTATATCAAAAATGATTATCCTGAAATTTACGAGCAAATAAAAGAAAGAATAGCAGAGGGACGCTGGGAAGTTGACGGTGCAATGTGGTTAGAGGCTGATTGTAACATGCCATCAGGGGAATCGCTCGTTCGGCAAATTTTAGTAGGAAGTCGTTTTATAAAAGAAGAGTTTGATAAAGAAGTAGAATATCTATGGTTACCGGATGTGTTTGGGTATTCATGGGCATTACCACAAATTTTGAAGAAATCAGGAATCGACACGTTTATGACGACAAAAATCAGTTGGAATCAATATAACCGTATTCCTCATGATACTTTTCATTGGCGTGGAATTGATGGTAGTGAAGTTTTGGCACATTTTATTACGACACCAGAACCGAACAGTCAGCCGTTTATTACTAAGCACTTTTCCACTTATAACGGATTGATCCAACCGCAGACAGTAAAAGGAGCTTGGGATAAATATCAAGATAAAACTGTTAATCAAGATTTGCTGCTGTCATATGGCTATGGTGATGGAGGTGGTGGTGTAAATAGGGAAATGCTAGAGTATCGCCGTAGAATTGATAAATTGCCTAGCATGCCAAATGTAAAAACTGGCACAGCAAGAGAGTATTTTAGAAAACTTCAAGAAACTGTAAATAATACTACTGAGTATGTTCATACTTGGGATGGAGAACTTTATTTAGAGTACCATCGTGGAACGTACACTTCACAAGCTTACAATAAAAAAATGAATCGGAAATTAGAGTTATTATACCGTCAAGTAGAATGGCTGAATGCGTGGAATTGCTTAGAAAACAATACGTGGCAAGAGTATCCATCAGAATTACTATTAGAGGGTTGGAAAATTATCCTTCGAAATCAGTTTCATGATATTATCCCGGGATCTTCTATTAGTGAAGTATACGCGGATTCAAAAATAGAGTATACAGAAGCTGAGAAGATTGCAAATATAGTGAAAACAACAGCACAACAATCAATTGTAAATGAAAAGGCTAACAAATGGACAGTTTTGAATGATGCAAATTGGAAGCGCTCAGAAGTAGTAAATATTGCAATGGACACGAAGGAAGGTAGTTGGGTTGATGAGGAAGGGAATACATTGTTGGCTCAACCGTATGCTGATGGTTGGAAAGTACAAGTAGATGACATCCCAGCAATGGGGTGGAAAACGGTTATTTTTCGAGATGCGGCGAAGCAAGATGCCAACTCAACTGCATTTATCGCAGGAGAAAATAAAGTAGACACCCCGCATTATGTTATCGCTTGGAACAATCAAGGGCAGCTCGTTTCTATTTTTGACAAGGAAGCAGGGCGAGAAGTGCTTGTTGAAGGGCAGAAAGGGAATGTATTACAAGTATTTGAAGACAAACCATTGAACTTTGAAGCATGGGATATTGACATTTTTTATCAGGAGAAAATGAATGAGATAACCAACTTACAGGAAGTAAAGCTAATAGAAAGTGGACCAGTTGAAGCTGTTGTAAAATTCCGTTGGAACTATCAGAACTCTATTATTGAGCAAGATATGGTTGTTTATAAAAATAGCAAAAGAATTGATTTTAAAACAAAAGTAGACTGGCATGAAAAGCAACAACTATTGAAAGTCGCTTTTCCAGTAGATGTTCGCTCGACAGAAGCAACGTATCAAATTCAATATGGAAATGCTAAACGTCCAACACATTGGAATACGAGTTGGGATTTGGCAAGATTTGAAAGTGTTGGTCACCAGTGGGCTGATGTATCGGAAAGAAATTATGGAGTAGCACTCCTGAATGATTGTAAATACGGCTACGACATAAAGGATAATATTATGCGTCTTTCCTTAATTAAGTCAGCCATTTATCCGGATCCAGAGCAAGATCAAGGAGAACATGAATTTACTTATGCATTATTACCGCATCAAGGTGATTTTGTTAGCGGAAATGTGGAACAAGAAGCATGGGCATTGAACCAACCATTACTAAATATGAGTGGGGAGGTGGCTATGGAACATCACTCATTGTTTGAAGTTGATAATTCTTATGTAGTGATTGATGCAGTGAAAAAAGCAGAGGACTCTAATGGCATAATTATTAGATTCCATGAATATAGCGGCTCAACGCAAACAGTGAATATATCAAGTCCTTATCATGTTGCAAGGTGGAAGGAATGCAATCTGATGGAAAAAGCAATCACAGAATGGAATGATAGTGAAATTGTATTACATGTTAAGCCATATGAAGTTAAGACAATAGTCGTAGATATGGAAAAAAGAAAAAAATAATAATTAACCTTAGACAATAGGTGAAAGGGGATTTTAAAATGAATAAGAAAATTTTTAAGAAATTAGCTGTAGGTACTCTTGCTGCCGGATTAACTTTGACTTCAGCAGCATGTGGAAATGATGGTGGGAGTAGTGCCGATGGAAGAACAGAGATTACTGTTTTATTTGGAAAGACGGAAGTTATTAATCAATTTGAAGCTATGGTAGAAGATTTTAATAACAGCCAAGATGAGATACATGTTACAAATCTCCCACTTGGTCAAGGACAAGGTGTTGTTGAAAGTGCAGGAATCTTATATACCCAAGGAGACGCTGCAACTATTTTACATTTACCACCAGAGTTTATGCATGAATTTGAGGATAAATTATTAGATTTATCAGGTGAACCATTTGAAGAACTTGCAATGGAGGGAACCCTTGATTTTGTAAAAAGAAGTGATGGAAGATTACTCGGAATGCCTGCCACAGTAGAAGGGTTTGGATTTATTTATAACAAAGCCGCTATTGAGGAAGCACTTGGAGAGGAATTTCATTCAGAAGATATTAGAACAATAGATGCTTTAGAAGAATTATTTATAAAACTTGAAGAGGCAGAGGGAATTGATCCTATCCATGTATCACCTATTGGTTGGTCAATTGGAAGACATTTTCCAAATGTATTTCTTGCTGGTCAATCAGAGGATTATCAAGGAAATGTAGAGTTTGTAGAAGATCTAATTGCTGGAAATGTAGATTTGGCTGACAATGAGGTGTATCAAGGTTGGTTAGAAACTTTCCAATTAATGACAAGGTTTAATACAAATAAAAATGCACCGTTAGATCCGAATTATGATGACGGCATGATGGATCTTGCTGATGGAAACGTTGGTTTATGGTTTATGGGTGACTGGGCATATGTTTCGCTTTCAGAAATCAATCCAGATGGAGAATACGGGTTTATGCCAGTTCCTATAAGTAACAATCCAGATGACTTTGGAAATAATAGTCTTTCAATTGATGTACCACAATTTTGGTCAATTGATGCAGAACAATCTACAGAGGAAGAGCAAGAAGCTGCAAAAGAATTTTTAAATTGGATGATTTCATCTGAAACGGGGCAGCAACATTTTGTCAACGAACTAAACTTAATGCCTATCTTTAAAAATATGGATTTAAGACCTGAAGGTTCTTTATCTCTATCTATGATGGACTTCTTAGAAAATGAAGATACAATGCCGTGGATAATAAATGGAATTTCACCGACTATAATCGATGAAGTTTCGGAACCATTATTAAGATATATGACAGGTGACATTGATATCGACGAAGTAACGGAAACGATTCAATCCTTCTTCAGAAGTTTAGACCAATAGTTACTTAAAAAAAGTAAATAATCAATAGCTTAAAAGTACTGGTGTGATGGAACTGATAATTATGATAAGTATAGAAAATTAAGGAAGCATAGTTATCAGTTCTCACTTAGTTACAAAGATATTAATTACTTTTAATTTTTATTTTTAAAATAAAAATTAAAAGTAATTAGCTTATCTTTTTCATATTTTAAGCTTTAATGAATGTAGGAGGATATTTTATGTACAATGAGAAAAAGATGTCGCAAAAAATAAAGCTGTTTGGAATGTTTGCTTTTATTCCTCTTCTTGCTTTTATAGCGGTAGTAATACTTCCATTTATTCTAGGAATTATTATGACATTTACAAATACAACTGCTCTGGGTCTTTCTTTTGAATTTATAGGGCTAGAACATTGGAGAGTTGCATTTTCAGATTCAAATTTTTGGAACTCTCTTGGAATAACGTTTCAATATACAATTTATACATTTATACTGACGAATATTGTGGCGTTCGCGTTAGCAATGCTTGTAACATCTGGTTTGAAAGGTCAAAATTTTTTCAGAGTAGGCTTTTTTACACCAAACCTTATTGGTGGATTGATTCTTGGATACATATGGCAATTTATTTTTATAAGAATATTGCCTTTTCTTGGTGAATCTCTAAATTTAGAAATATTTTCTTCCTCTTGGTTATCAGATCCGAATAGAGCTCTTTGGACATTGATTATTGTAGGTGTTTGGCAAGGTTCGGGATATTTGATGCTGATTTATACAGCTGGATTAATGGGAATTCCTAAATCTTTAGTAGAAGCAGCAGAGTTGGATGGAGCAGGATTTTGGCAAAAATTAATACGTATAAAAATGCCTTTAATGGCTCCGGCTTTTACAATTTGTTTATTTTTATCACTCCGCGGAGGCTTCATGATATATGATTTGAACCTTGCTTTAACAGAAGGTGGGCCTTTCCGTTCAACCCAAATGGTTAGTATGCAAATTTTTGATGTAGCATTTATTCAACGGAACTTTGGTGCTGCTCAGGTGCAATCGCTTATGTTATTTGTTATTGTTGCAATTGTAGCCATCATTCAGGTTAAAGTGATGAAGAAAAAGGAGCTTGAATCGTAATGAAGTCTAATAAATTAATAAAAAACTCAATGTTGTTTTTAGTTGCGATAATTTTATTTGTTCTCTATATTTTTCCGTTTGCTTTGATTATTATAAACTCTTTTAAACCTAGAGTGGAAATATTGAGAAATCCACTGGCATTACCCACAAGCTTTTCTCTAGACAATTTTATTGAAGCATTTAATGCAATGAATTTTCCAAGAGCCTTTTTAAATTCATTGTTTGTAAGTGTATTTGCTCTTGCTGTGATTATCATATTCTCTTCCATGCTTGCTTATTTTCTCGCAAGATGGGAATGGAAAATTAATAAGATTATCTTTTTATTGTTAGTATTATCCATGTTGATTCCGTTTCAGGTCTTGATGGTTCCATTTGTAGCTATTTTTGGACAATTAGGATTTTTTAACAGTAAGGTATCTTTAGTTTTCTTTTATCTAGGATTTGGAGTAGCCCAAGCAACATTTTTGTACCATGGTTTCATAAAGGGAATTCCGAAAGAATTAGAGGAGTCTGCTTTGGTAGATGGAGCTTCAAGAGGAAGGGTATTCTTTCAGGTGGTATTTCCTATGCTAAAACCAATTACTAGTACAATTGCGATACTTAATGTTCTTTGGGTATGGAATGACTTCCTATTACCATCGTTGGTACTAACTTCACCAGATGTTTTAACAATACCTTTATCAACGGCTTCCTTTTTCGGACGATTTTCCGCTGAATTTGGGGTGGCGATGGCAGCATTGATATTAGCCATCATCCCAGTTATCATTCTTTATTTAGTACTTCAAAAACAAATTATAAATGGTATAGTGGACGGTGCACTGAAGTAAAGGGCTATTTTACATTAAAAAATATGCTATCCGTATCATAGATTCAGAAATGATGCGGATAACAATATTGTTCCCATGTTTGATATATAAGAGTAATTTATAGGAGGAAAAAGATATGAAATTAAAAGTTGGAATTATAGGTTGTGGCGGTATTGCGAAAGGAAAACATATGCCTAGCTTAGCGGCGTTAGATACTGTAGAAATGGTAGCTTTTTGTGACATTGTAGAAGAGAGAGCAGTAGAAGCAAAAGAAAAATTTGGGACAGCAGAAGCAAAAGCTTATACAGATTATAAAGAGTTGATCGCAGACAGCTCAATTGATGTAATTCATGTTTGTACACCAAACAAGTCTCACTCTGTTATTACAATTGATGCGTTGGAAGCAGATAAGCATGTAATGTGTGAGAAGCCGATGGCAAAAACGACAGAAGAGGCAAAAGCAATGGTAGAGGCAGCTGAGCGCACTGGGAAGAAACTAACAATCGGCTACCAAAATCGTTTTCGTGAAGATTCTCAATATTTGAATGAAGTATGTGGAAATAATGAGTTAGGAGATATATATTTTGCAAAAGCTCATGCAATTAGAAGAAGAGCTGTGCCAACATGGGGCGTATTCTTAAATGAAGAAGAACAAGGCGGCGGGCCATTAATTGATATTGGTACGCATGCATTGGATTTAACATTATGGCTAATGGATAATTACAAACCGAAATATGTTGTCGGCAACGTGTACCATAAGTTATCAGATAAAGAAAACGCAGCAAATGCATTTGGTTCATGGGACCCGAAAGAATTTAATGTAGAGGACTCAGCGTTTGGATTTGTTACGATGGAGAACGGTGCAACTATCGTATTGGAGTCTAGTTGGGCATTAAATACACTGGATGTTGGCGAAGCGAAAACAACGCTTTGTGGTACAGAAGGTGGTGCGGACATGAGAGATGGCTTACGTATTAACGGAGAGGCATATAGTCGTTTATATGAGAAAAAAATTGCTTTAGGTGCTGATGGGGTAGATTTCTATGAAGGAACAGAAGATACGCCAGAGGTTGCGGAGGCAAGGCAATGGATTGACAGCATTATTAACGATACAGAACCATTAGTAAAGCCTGAGCAAGCACTTGTGGTAACGCAAATATTAGAGGCGATTTACGAATCTGCAAAAACGAAGAAGCCGGTGTTTTTTGAATAAAATTTAAAGAAAATATTTATTTTCAGTCGAAAAAGAGAAAGGAAGTCGAAAAAGTATGATAAAAGTCACTGTCTGGAATGAAAATCGCCACGAACAGATCCACCCAGAAGTACAAGCTGTGTATCCGAATGGTATTCACAATGCAATTGCATCCTTTTTACAGGAAGCCGGTTTTGAAACAGAAACGGCCACGTTGGAACAATCATCCCATGGCTTAACCGATGAGGTTTTGGAAAATACAGATGTATTAATCTGGTGGGGACATATCGCTCACGATGAAGTAGAAGAAGCTATTGTAACGAAAGTACATGAAAGAGTGCTTCGTGGGATGGGCTTAATTGTTCTTCATTCAGGTCATTTTTCAAAAATTTTCAAGAAATTGATGGGCACAAGCTGTGATTTAAAATGGCGTGAAGCTGGTGAAAAAGAAAGAATGTGGGTAGTTGACCCAACTCATCCAATTGTCGATGGAGTTGGTGAATACATCGAAATAGAACAGGAAGAAATGTACGGAGAGCATTTTGATATTCCTACTCCTGATGAGTTGATTTTAGTAAGTTGGTTTAAAGGGGGAGAAGTGTTCCGCAGTGGCTGCACATTTAAAAGAGGGAATGGAAAGATCTTTTACTTCCGACCAGGCCATGAAACATATCCAACGTATTATCAAAAAGATATCCAGCAGATTATTATTAATGGAGTGAAATGGGCGAACCAATCAAATAGTACGGCTCCTTATTACGGTAATCAGAAGCCAATTGAAAATCTAGAAGTATAAAAGAAAAGCGGAGTAGCTCACGGTAAAAATAGCACGTTCTCAAGAAAGATACTGTTTCTTTATTAAGAAGTGTTTTTTATCCGTGAGCTAGCCGCTGAAGTAAGAGAAATGAGGAGGAACAAACGATGAAATTAGGTGTATTCACAGTATTATTTGCTGATAAATCATTTGAAGAAATGCTTGATAGAGTAGCTGAAGCTGGCTTAAAAGCTGTTGAGATTGGCACAGGTGCATATCCAGGAAATGCACATTGTCCTATTGATGAACTGCTAGAAAGTGAGCAATTAAGAGCGGAGTATCTTGGTAAAGTGGAAGAACGTGGTTTAATGATTAGTGCTTTCAGTTGTCATGGGAACCCGATTTCACCAGATAAAAAATTTGCGGAGGAATCCCATGACATACTAATCAAAACAATTAAATTAGCATCGTTAATGAATGTACCTGTTGTCAACTGCTTTTCGGGTACTTGTGGCGATAGTGAGGAAGCAAAATATCCGAACTGGCCAGTAGTTGCATGGCCAAATGAATATGCTGATATACTCACTTGGCAATGGGAAGAAAAATTAGTTCCTTATTGGAAAGAGGTAGGAAAATTTGCGGAAGAACATCAAGTGAAAATTGGCTTAGAGTTGCACGGTGGTTTCTTGGTGCACACGCCGTACACGTTGCTAAAGCTTCGTGAAGCAACTTGTGATGCAATTGGTGCGAACCTAGATCCGAGTCATTTATGGTGGCAAGGTATTGACCCAGTAGCAGCGATTAAAATATTAGGAAAAGAAAATGCGATTCATCATTTCCATGCGAAAGATACATACATTGATCAAGATAATGTCAATATGTATGGATTGACTGATATGCAGCCATATGGAGATGTACAAAGAAGGGCTTGGACATTCCGCTCCGTAGGTTGCGGCCATGGTTTACAAGAGTGGTCTGACATGATGAGTGCATTACGATTATACGGTTATGACTACGTTGTAAGTATTGAACATGAAGACGCGTTAATGTCTATTGATGAAGGGTTTTCTCGTGCAGTAATGAATTTGCAATCAGTGTTAATTAATGAACAGCCTTCACAAATGTGGTGGGCCTAAAGGAAAAGAGGGAATGAAAATGAGTAAACTAAAAGTAGCGATTATCGGTTGCGGTAATATTTTCCTCATGCATGCTGAACCTGCATATCGCAGAGAAAATGTGGAGTTAGTGGCAGTTTGTGATAATAAAGAAGAACGTGCAAAAGAGTGCATACTATACGGACTACATGGAACTTTTCGAAAAAGAAGCGTTAGATGTCATTCACATTTGTTTGCCTCACCACTTGCATGCACCAGTGGCTATTGAGGCAGCCAAACGGAAGATTCACGTATTAACTGAAAAGCCGATGTCCATTGCCTATGAAGATGCACAGCAGATGGTAGAAACAGCGAAAAATAACCATGTATCTTTAGGGGTAATTTTCCAAAATAGATACAATCCAGGTTCAGTGTTAATTAAAGAAATGTTGAAGGATGGAACACTTGGGAAAATAAAAGCTGGGAAATTATCTGTTACATGGGATCGCTCTGATGAATACTATTCTAAAAGTGACTGGAAAGGTACCTGGGATAAAGAGGGTGGCGGTGTAGTCATCGATCAAGCGATTCATACGATGGATTTAATGAGATGGTTTGTAGATGATGAAATTGAGTACGTAGATGCCAACATCAGCAATCGAGCCCATGAAATTATTGAAGTAGAAGATACAGCGGAAGGTGTCATTAAATATCGTAACGGCGTGTTAACAGCATTCCAAACGATTAATTATTACTCTTATGATGCACCTGTCACCATTGAACTACACTGTGAGAATGGTATGGCGAGAATGGTAGCGGATCGTGGTATTGTAACACTCGATGATGGCCGGGAGTTTATTGCTGATAACAATCCGAATGAAACCTTTGACTATGGAAATGGAGCCAAAGGATACTGGGGAATTAGCCATGTGAAGCAAATTAATAATTTCTATGATGCTTTGGAAGGAAAAGGAGACATCCATATTCCAGGAGAAGAAGCGATGAAAACACAACGGATGATTTGTGCTGTGTACGAATCAGGGAAGAAGAAAGAGCGCGTGTATTTATAGGACTGTTTTAGAATGATACCACTATATAAAAATTGAGGTTTCCCCCTCTTCTTTATGTAGTGGTTTTTTAGGAGTATCAGAATTGAAATATTCGTGAATCTTTGATAGTTTCCTGTGAAATTCATATTTAAAAATACCAACAATTCGATTATAATCAATAAATGACAATCAAAGGTATTCTTCACTGAAGAAATCAAAGTTGTCCATTTTTTGAGGTATGGGAATCAACTAGTTTTTGACTAATGTTTACCATATCTTCACATCATAATTAAGGAGACAACATGACCAACACAAAAAAACTATCTATCATTTCACTAACGTGGCCTATTTTTCTTGAATCGTTACTGTTTATGTTAATGGGTAATGCGGATACCCTTATGCTGAGTCAATATTCTGACAGTTCTGTTGCATCTGTTGGAGTAGCCAATCAGATTATCTCGTTTGCTATTGTTATGTTTGGTTTCGTATCAGCAGGAGCAGCCGTGATTATTTCGCAATATATCGGTGCTAGAAAATTTGAGAACGCCAAGCAAGTGTCCGCAGTGGCTCTAGTATGTAGCCTTATTTTCGGTCTTGTAGTCAGTGTTATTTTCATTACTTCTAGAAAATTGTTGTTATCATTCATGGATTTATCGGACTCATTATTTTATGAAGCGGAATTTTTTCTATCTGTAGTTGGGGGATTTATTTTTGTTCAAGCAATTCTCACAACTGTCGGTGCTATATTAAGAAGCCATGGTTATACCAGGGATACTTTGTTCGTTACTGTTGTCATGAATCTATTAAATGTAACTGGAAATGCTCTTGCTATCTTTGGTTTATTCGGTTTTCCTGTTCTTGGAGCTCAAGGTGTTGCTTTTTCGACAGTAATAAGCAGACTTGTTGCTACAATTATTGCTATCATTATCATGTTCAAAAGGATTGGGAATCCATTTCGAACGATTCAATTTAAGCAATTTCCATTTATGTATGTGAAAAATATTTTAAAAATTGGCTTGCCTGCGGCTGGAGAAAACTTATCTTATAGCGGGTATCAAATTATGATGACATTTTTTATTACATCAATGGGGACGTTGGCTTTAACAACAAGAGTGTACACACAAAATATTATGATGTTTATTTTTTTATTTGCAATTGCCATTGGTCAAGGTGGACAAATTATGATTGGGCAGTTAATGGGTGCTAAGAAATATAATGAAATATACGAGAAATGTTTCACTTATTTGAAAGCAGCAATTCCTATGTCTACACTTGGAGCAATCATTTTTTATTTTCTAGCAGAGCCAATTCTTAGTCTTTTTACAAATAATCAAGAAATTATTTCCACGGGGCAAACTTTATTGCTACTAGGTATTATCTTGGAACCGGGTCGTGCATTTAATATTATTATCATCAACGCATTGCGTGCAGCAGGCGATGTGAAATTTCCTGTTCAGATAGGTGTTCTTTCCATGTGGGGAGTAGGCGTTGTATTTGGATACATTTTAGGAGTTGTCTTAGATTTTGGACTCATCGGCATATGGATTGCTTTTATCATTGATGAATGGTTACGTGGGATTATTATGTTGTTTCGTTGGCGTTCAAGAGCGTGGCAATCCAAAAATGTGCTTAGTGATGTTGCTTAATACTGCAGGAGAAGAAACGAGAACAGATAATGATGTTGAAGCTTGCTCAACAGGTTATCTGTTCTTTTTTATTTGAAATATGAGCATCGATGGTATAATAAAATAAAATAGGATGGTGAAAAAATGGTCAAAGTAGGCGTTATCGGTACAAATTGGATTACAGAACGTTTTTTAGAATCAGCACAAACGGTGGATGGCTTTGAGTTGGCCGCAGTATATTCTCGTACCGAGGAGCGTGCCAAAGAATTTGCGGCTAAATTTGGAGTAACAACTATTTTTACAGATGTAGAGACGATGGCTAGTAGCGATGTGATTGATGCAGTATACATAGCAAGTCCAAACTCTTTTCATGCTTCTCAGTCGATTCTTTTCTTAAAGAATGGAAAACATGTGTTATGCGAGAAGCCGATTGCTTCTAATCAAAAAGAGTTAGGTAGCATGATTGAAGCTGCGAAAAATAATAATGTTCTACTAATGGAAGCAATGCGTACGACGTTGATACCAACATTTTTACAGATAAAAGAGCATTTACACAAAATTGGAAAAGTCCGTCGTGTATTTGCAAATTATTGTCAGTATTCTTCTCGATACAATGCTTATAGAGAAGGGAATGTATTAAATGCTTTCCGACCGGAGTTTTCCAACGGTTCATTAATGGATCTAGGTGTATATTGTTTACATCCTATCGTTGCATTATTCGGTGAGCCACTAGAAGTAAAGGGGACTGCATATCTTCTGGAGTCAGGTGTTGATGGTGAAGGAAGTATTTTGTTAACATATAAAGACATGGATGCAGTTGTCATGTATTCAAAAATTACCAATTCTTCTCTTCCAAGTGAAATTCAAGGGGAAGATGGGAATATAATCATTAATCAAGTTAGTACTCCTACGGAAGTTAAGATACAGTATCAAGATGGACAAACGGAAGATATTTCAGTTTCACAACGTGCAGATGATATGTATTATGAGGCGAAGGAATTTATTGACTTAATTCAGAGTGGAAAAACTGAATCTAGTATCAATTCTTTTGCCCAATCTAAGACTGTATTAGCTATTACAGATGAAGTGAGGAAGCAAATTGGCTTAGTTTATCCGGCTGATAATTAAAAATAGTCCCCCTGAAGGGACTATTTTTAATTATAAATGTGTGTAAACACATCTTCATCATTTACGCCTTTTGCAATGAGCGCTTCCGTGCCAGCAGTGCTAACTATTGTAATTTGGGTGTCAACGTTGCTGAAGAAATCATTACCTTCTAATAGCTCTCCAATTTTTTGAGTGAGGGCTATTACTTCAGTAGTGGAACTGAAGTTAATATTGATTGTTAACGTAATTTTACTCAATTCATTATCTCTGTATAAAAGTAAACCACTGTCGCCTAGAAACCCACTTGAACTAAAAGCATTTCTTAAGTCGGACATAAAGTTGCCTAGCTCATTTGCATCAGCGGAATGAGCACTTGCTAAATCTGTGGATGGAAATAGAAAAAACTCTTCATTAAGATTGGTCCAATCACCGATGCTTGTGGTTTCCCCGCCAATCTCATTTTTTAATATAAAGTTTCCTGGCAACCTTGAACCTCTTGGTTGTTGTTGAAAAACAGCAAATACCACAGGAACATCATAATCTGTTCTTATAATGTCAAGGATTGTTTGTGAAACAGTGTTCAATGTACTTGACAATGCATTGCCGGAATAGGTTGAACTTACTTGGATACCGACAAGCATACCGCTTAAACTGATTTCAGAAGAGCTGACTTGATCAAAATAATTGTAAGTGAGGATGTTAATTGAATGATTGGCAAATAAATCCTCCAATTCTTCACTTTCTGTTAATATACTGTTGTTAGCAAGTAAGTAAACATCTTCTCCGAAGCGTTCTTTTCCAATCCTCATTAAATTAGATTCGAATTGGCTAGCATCCAATCCATCGTCAGTGGAACTTCCAATGATTGTTCCATTTTCATGAGACTCTTCTGAAACAATCATTTTTGAATAATTATCTAAGTTAAAATTATCTAAGGTGATAAATGTTTCATTGGTTTCCTCAGCGTCGTCTGTTACTTCATCAGTTCCTACATTTCCACAGCCAGATAAGAATAGTGCGAAAATACTCATAAATAGGTAAACTTTTTTCACTTGATTACTCCTTTTTTTAAAGATGTTTAATACGCTATAAATGTTTATGTAATCATTATAGCATATTAAGAAAAAGAAGGTGAAGAAGCATATAAAAGTTCAACAATCACATTATTCGACATTTTTAGACAAAAATAAAGAATGATGTCGGTATTTGTCTAACGATTCTAGTATATTTTTTTAATATACTTAGTTATAATGTAGTCATAAGGTAGATTGGTGGTATCATTATTTTTATCTAAGCCATAGGGGTGGTGGAATAAATATTGTGGTTAACACCTATTCTGATAATGTTCACTCGGTTGCTTTGTAGGGGTGTTAAATGGGAGAATGTTGTTAAGTGGAACATAGAACAGAATAGTAGTCTAATCTATTAAAGAAGAATCTCATGGGGAGGGATTCTTTTTTTGTTGTCTAAAAAATCAATTCCTGCCCCATGATATAGAAAGAATAGAGAATATTTTTCATTTCTCTCCTATTTAACAAAACCCCTATTTCCGTTATACTAATACAAGTAAAGAATAATAATATTTACATAGTAGGTGATGGAATGTACGATTATAAAAAATGGCAACACGTTTTTAAAATAGATCCTAATAAAGAAATTGATGACAGCACACTGGAGAAAATTTGTGAGTCAGGGACAGATGCAATTATTAT
Organism: Bacillaceae bacterium; assembly: GCA_027451065.1. Taxonomy (GTDB): domain Bacteria; phylum Bacillota; class Bacilli; order Bacillales; family Bacillaceae_G; genus DAIDKD01. Next base: position 23,286 of record DAIDKD010000010.1, read on the forward strand.
CGGTGGAACAGATGGTGTAACTATTGATAATGTGCTAGAATTATTAGTTCGTGTGCGCAGATATATGGTACCATGTGCTTTGGAAATCTCCAATTTAGAAGCGACAGTACCGGGATTTGACCTTTATTTTGTGCCAACTGTACTAAACAGCAAGAAGAGAGAATGGATTATCGGTTTTCAACAGGAAGCAATGAAAGAGTACGGAGATATTATGAATTGGGATGAAGTGATTCCTGAAGGTTACTGTATCCTAAATCCCAATTCAAAAGTAGCGGCATTAACAGAAGCGGACTGTAGTATACAGAAAGATGATGTCGTTGCGTATGCACGTTTGGCAGAGAATTTTTTCCATTTGCCTATTTTTTATGTAGAATACAGTGGTGTATATGGAGAGGTAGAAATAGTGGAAGAAGTGAGTAAACAATTAAAGAATACTCACTTATTTTATGGTGGCGGTATTGAAACGGCACAGCAGGCGAAGGAAATGGCTACTTTTGCTGATACAGTTGTCGTAGGTAATATTATTTATCAAAATGTAAAAGAAGCTTTACGGACAGTACAAGCAGTGAAAGCAGAAAGTAGAAGCGGCTTGCTATAGCCGTCAGAACCAGATAGAAGGAGTGAGCATATGGTGAACCCATCACAGCAACTATTACAAGGGCTGAATGATAGACAAAAACAAGCTGTTCAAGCGACAGAAGGTCCCTTACTAATTATGGCAGGTGCAGGCAGTGGGAAGACAAGAGTATTAACCCATCGTATTGCCTATTTAATGGCAGAGAAGGATGTAGCCCCTTGGAATATTTTGGCGATTACTTTTACAAATAAAGCGGCTCGTGAAATGCGTGAGCGTATCGACAGATTAGTTGGACCGAAGGCGGAAGATATTTGGATTTCAACTTTCCACTCTATGTGTGTCCGAATATTGCGTCGTGATATTGACCGCATTGGTTATAGCCGCAATTTTACAATTTTAGATCCGACAGATCAATTATCTGTGATTAAAAATATACTAAAAGAAAAAAATGTAGACCCGAAAAAATTTGATCCAAGAAGTATTCTTGCAGGGATTAGCAGTGCCAAAAATGAACTGCAAACTCCAGAGCAAGTGGCAAAATTAGCTGCCTCTCCTATTGAGAACATGGTTAGCGACGTATATGAACAATATCAAAAACGTTTAAAGAAAAATGATTCTCTGGACTTTGACGATTTGATTATGTTGACGATTCATTTATTCCAGCGTGTGCCGGAAGTATTGGAATTTTATCAACGAAAATTTCAATACATACATGTGGATGAGTATCAGGATACCAATAGAGCTCAATACATGATTGTACGCATGCTTGCAAATCGACTGAAAAATATTTGTGTCGTTGGGGACTCGGATCAATCGATATATCGCTGGCGCGGTGCAGACATCGGCAATATTCTTTCTTTTGAAAAAGATTATGAGAACGCCCAAGTTATTTTCTTAGAACAAAATTATCGTTCGACCCAAACAATTTTGGATGCAGCTAATGCTGTGATTCAAAATAATTCCAACCGAAAGGAGAAAAAACTTTGGACTGATAACGGTGAAGGAACGAAAATTGGGTATTACCAAGCAGGAAGTGAGCAAGATGAAGGCTACTTTGTTGCTGGAAAAATCAATGAATATATTGGTTCAGGTGCATGTGATTATAAAGATATTGCAATTTTATACCGTACTAATGCCCAATCACGTGTTATCGAGGAAGTATTTTTAAAATCCAATATTCCTTACAAAATTGTCGGAGGGACAAAGTTCTATGACAGAAAAGAAATCAAAGACATTTTAGCGTACCTGCGCTTTATTGCTAACCCTAATGATGATATTAGTTTCTCTAGGGTTGTCAATGTTCCGAAACGTGGAATTGGGGCAACAACTGTTGACAAAGTAATCAATTATGCTACTACACAAGATATTCCTATTTCGGCAGCTTTAGAGGAAGTAGATTTTATCGGTGTGAGTGCTAGAGCAACCAACTCTTTAAATGAGTTTTATACCATGATAAAAAATTGGGAAAACATGCAGGAGTATTTGTCTGTAACGGAGCTTGTGGAAGAGGTATTAGATCGAACAGGCTATATTGATATGCTTCAGGCGGAAAAATCACTGGAAGCTGAGGCGCGGATTGAAAATATTGAAGAGTTCCTTTCTGTTACGAAAAATTTTGAAGAGAGTAGTGAAGATAGAAGTTTAGTCTCCTTCTTAACAGATTTGGCTTTAGTGGCAGATATTGATAAACTAGATGAAGATGAACAAGAACAAGATAGCGAAGTAGTTTTGATGACTCTTCACTCAGCAAAAGGTCTTGAGTTTCCAGTTGTATTCCTAGTAGGTTTAGAGGAAGGGATTTTCCCTCATAACCGAGCTTTAATGGAAGAAGTTGAAATGGAAGAAGAGCGTCGCCTCGCATATGTGGGTATCACAAGAGCAGAGAAAGAATTATTTCTTACGAATGCGCAAATGCGTACGTTATTCGGAAAGACAAACTTTAACCCGCAATCCCGCTTTATTCGCGAAATTCCAGCTCTACTATTAGAACCATTAAATGAGAAGAAGCAAGCACCTAAAAAACAAGCAACGCCATCTCGCCCAACCCGCCCAGCAGTTACAAGACCCGCATATCAAAGAACCGGCGGAGAAAAAATTGGCTGGCGTGTAGGAGACAAAGCTGTACATGGAAAATGGGGAGTTGGAACAGTTGTTAGTGTTCGTGGTGAAGGAGAAAAAATGGATTTGGATATTGCTTTCCCAAAACCAATTGGAGTCAAACGACTATCAGCTCATCTAGCTCCAATAACGAAGCACGACTAACGAGGTATAAGAAATGGGTCAAAAGCTCCCATTTCTTATACCTCACCGAAAGGACCAAACACGATGATGGAGATAGGGATCAGAGTATTGTCGGGTTGGTCCTTTCTGTTAAATACTGACGTCACTATTATTTAGAAGGACCTTTTATCATGGGGGTGGTAATTGGTCGCACTTTACC
>DAIDKD010000011.1 GCA_027451065.1 Bacillaceae bacterium
GTAAATCCTAATATGGTAAAAACGATAGCTACTTTCGCCCATTTCTCTTGATTTGACTCATTTCCTTTTTGCCGGACTGCTCCACCAAATAATAAAGTGGCAAATAAATAGAGAATAAAGGAAATAAATAACAAATTCCCGCTTAACTCTACCATCATCTTTCCCCCTTTGCACTAACTTTCTTTCAATCTATCTAACGGACTAGATATTGTTGTCCCAGCTAAAATCGTCTCTATTTCACGACTAAATCCGTACCAATTTTTATTTGTATATCCAGCCAGCCAAAGTTCTCCATTTTTTTGTTGTAGCCAGATGCGACGATGATTCCAATACATACCTTGGATAACACCAATCATAAAAATAGCTCCCCCCAGTCCTAATATCCAAAGGGTGCTGTCTTTGCGGACTGTAAAAGCTGAAGCATTCCGAGTTTCTATTCCTTTAAAAGTCATCTTATATTGATTTGTTCCTGACTCTTCAACATTTTGCTGGATTGCTACAAAGCTAGCTTCTCCTTCTGGGGTATCTTTTGTATAGATAGTAAACACAAATGCGGGATTATTAGGGGTTTTGGATTTTGTGCTAGGTTCGCCATTGCTGTTAAATTGAAAGTCCGGAAAATAATTAATTATTTTTACTTTCACTCCATTGTCAAGTTGATAAGTGCTTTTCGGGTTGACTAGATCAATCGTCATCTCCCCCAGCTTTTCCCCTGTTTCTTTCTTTTCCACATAGAAGCTCATTTTACTAAGCTCACTTAATTTGTAATCTACTTGATAAACTGAGTACCCATTAAATGTTAGTGGCTCATTTACTTTAATACTTTCATCTTTTACTTTTGATAATTTAGGTTCTTCGCCTATTATCATATGAGCCTGGGCTCTTTCTAAAGTTACATCTGATTGAAAATTTTTAGGAATTGTATTATTACCAGCGTTTTCTATCGCTTCCTTAAATTTTTCATCTTCTTTATCTTTGTCATACGTTTCAACAGCGAAAGTATGATTGGTTAAATAGTATTGTCCATTGGTTCCTGGAATTTCCTTCGTTTCTCCCTCTCGCACCCACATTACTTCATCTACGTACATTCCCGGGATAAAGCGAATCATTGTTCCAGCCAGAAAAATAATTAAGCCAACATGATTCACATAAGGTCCCCATCTAGAAAATCTTCCTTTTTCAGCAAGCACATCTCCATTTTCTACACGAACACGGTAACGATTTTTCAAAAGTTTTTGTCTTACTTTTTCTATTTCATTCTCCATGTCGCCTACTTTGCTGACGCTAAATAGTCGCTGTCTTTTTAGGAAACCTTCATGTTTTGTCACACGTTGATTTTTTAAAGCCCGATATAGAGGAACAACACGATCAATGCTGCAAATAACGAGAGATGCACCGAGGGAGCCTATCAGTAACAAATACCACCAAGAATTATATAAATCATGGAACCCTAATTTGTAGTATATTGTCCCTAATACGCCATACTCATCTTGATAAAATTCAGCAAGAGTTTTTTCTGTGTTAAGATAATTTTCTTGAGGAAAGATAGTCCCGATAGCTGAAGCAACGAGTGTAATGATAATAATCCATATCCCAACTTTCACCGATGAAAAGAAATTCCATATTTTATCTACCATTGTCTGCTTATATGTAGTGGAACGGCGGGCAACTCCATCATATCTCATATCCAGCAACTGATCGCCCTCTATCTCCACCAACGGTTTCCCACAAGCTTCACAAATCGCCGTCCCAACATGATTCACATGCCCACAATCACATTTTACCCCATTCATCTCCCCACCTCATTCACACATTTGACAAAAAACAATAACTAGTTCGATAGTCTGTTTTTATGTATGCAAGATTGGACAATCACTCAAAATTTAGGGAATTTGAAGATTCTTTTGGATTGTCCAATCTTGCTAGTTTTGTATGTATGGTCGATCTTCAATCGACCATACATACAAAACTAGGGGATAATCTCCTGCAAAAGTTCCTCGATATCTTGTTTCGTTTGTGTTCCTGTTACAACTTGGACAACTTGGCCATCTTTGTTAATTAGCACTGTCGTTGGCAACGGTTGCACATTATACAAGCGTAATATTTTCTGTCCTTTATCTTGCAAAATAGGGAATTTTAAATCGTACTTTTGAATGAAGGCATCAATAACTAGAGGAGTTTCATCTGCGTTTAAGGCTAATATTTCTACGCCTTTTTCGTGATAAGTTTCATATAATTCATTCATATAGGGCATCTCCCGCTCGCAAGGCTCACACCAAGATGCCCAAAAATTCAATAATATCCCTTTTCCTTTATAATTTGACAATGTAAATGTATTTCCTTCAAGATCTTGAGCTACGAAGTTCGGTGCTTCTTTTCCTAATATAACCTCATTTTCTTTTGCGAAGACATTTTGATACAATGTATAACCAACTGCCAGCAGCAATAGAAGAAGAATCACGCTACGGAAAACAAACCGATACTTTTTCTTCATAACTTTCTCTCATCCCCCTACTGAAAAAGCTAACTCCATCTATCTTGTCAAATTAGCTGCAAGATTCCTTAACTGCTTTACTTCATGTGGAGACAGTGGGCGATATTCCCCAGGTCTCAGACCCTCAAGTCCAATAAATCCAAACCGCTCACGTTTTAATTTCAAAACAGGATGACCTACCGCTTCGAGCATCCGTCGAACTTGGCGATTTCTACCTTCGTGGATGGTGATTTGAACAATCGCTGTCCCTTTTTTCTTATCAACTGAAGTAACTTTCACCTTCGCCGGCGCTGTCTTACCATCTTCCAGCTCTATCCCTTTTTCTAATTGACGCATTTTTTCTCGGAAAGGAATCCCTTTTACTTTTGCTACATACACTTTATCCACATCATATTTCGGATGCATTAATAGATTGGCAAACTCTCCATCATTTGTCATTAATAATACTCCTGATGTATCATAGTCCAATCTTCCAATTGGATAGATGCGTTCCTTGATATATGGAAAAAAGTCGGTAACAACTTTCCTATCTTTGTCGTCACTAACACTGGAAATGACCCCTGTCGGCTTATAAAGTACGTAATAAACAAGTTCTTCTCCTTCGATTTGAACACCGTTCACTTCAATTTTATCGCCTTTTGATACTTTTGTTCCTAGTTCTGTCACTACTTGTCCATTTACCTTTACTTTTCCTTCAGTAATGAGCGCTTCCGCTTTTCTTCTTGATGCCACCCCTGCTTGAGCAATTACTTTTTGTAGTCTTTCCATTTTTTCGCTTCACCTCATTACCCATCTTACCTTGATAATACCTTGAATACAAGTAATCAGGAAAAGAAGTTGCTCATATTCCAAAGATATTTTTAATAAGATAGAAACAATGAGATGTTTCACTTTATCTTACAAGGAGATGAAAAAATGATACAAAATGTTGTGATACAGAGTGGTGACTCTTTTTATTCCCTCGCTCAGAAATATGGAACAACAGCACAATCCATCGCTTCTTTAAATGAGTTAAACTTATCTGATGCTTTGGTTATCGGACAAACAATTCTCATTAATACACCTGATAGAATGTATTATGTACAGCCTGGTGATTCTCTCTATAAAGTTGCTTCTACATATAATACAACAATACAAGATGTTGCGCGGGCAAGTGGTATTTCCCCTACCTCATCTTTGCAGGTTGGGCAGCTGTTATATATTCCATCAGCTCCTAAAAGAGCAAGTGAAGCGATAGCTTACCTCCAACCAACCACTAGCCCAATTTCACAAGCCTTATTAAATGCCACAACTGAAGCTGCTCCACAGCTAACATATTTAGCGCCGTTTAGCTTTGAGCCTCGCACTGATGGATCATTGAAGGAGCCATCTATTTCTGGTGTTTTGGACATCACATCACAGAACCGGGTAATCCCTATGTTAGTAGTATCCAATATTGACGAAAACGGTGGTTTTAGCCCTGACCTTGCAGAAATTATTTTTACAAACAATGAAGTCCAGAACAACTTGATTAATAATATTCTGACCACTGCTCAAACATATGGTATGACTGATATTCATTTTGACTTTGAAAATTTACGTCCTGCTCAAAAAACAAGCTATAACAACCTGCTCTGGAATGTAAAAGGAAGACTTCCGCAAGGTTACACTTTAAGCACGACCCTTGTCCCAAAAACTAGCGATGCAATGACTAGTGGTGTATATGGAGCACACGATTACGCGACTCACGGGCAAGTTGCAGATTTTGTGGTAATTATGACCTATGACTGGGGCTGGCAAGGAGGCCCTCCACAAGCAGTATCACCTATTCAGCCAGTAAGACAAGTGATAAACTACGCGAAAACAAAAATGCCAGCTAACAAGATTATGGTGGGGCAAAACCTATATGGGTTTGATTGGACACTTCCCTATGCAGCAGGAAATCCACCTGCCAAAGCCGTTAGTTCACAAGGAGCCGTTGATTTAGCTAGAAAATACAATGTACCGATACAATTCGACAACACAGCAAGCGCTCCTTATTTCCGCTACTATGACGAAAATGGTACGCAGCATGAAGTATGGTTTGAAGACAACCGCTCCATTCAAAATAAATTCAATTTCATCAAGCAATCTGGAGTGAGAGGAATCAGCTACTGGAAACTAGGACTGCCATTTCCGCAAAATTGGAGATTGTTACAGGAGAATTTTTATATTGTGAAGAAAGCATAAACTATTTTGAAAAGGGATAGTGACGATGGTTTCACCATTGCCACTATCCCTTTTCAAAATAACAGTGTTACAAAAATGATTGCACAAACAACGCCGATAAAGTCCGCCCATAACCCCACTTTCAAAGCATATTTCATTTTTTTAATACCTACTGCCCCGAAATACACTGTTAAAATATATAGAGTTGTATCCGTACTCCCTTGAATAACTGAAGCAAGTCTACCTATATAAGAATCTGGGCCAAAGGTTGTGATTAAATCTGTTGTGATGGCTAATCCAGCCGCTCCTGAAATCGGACGGATTAATGCCAAGGGGACAATTTCAGAAGGAATTCCTAGCCAATCTAAAAAAGGCTTCAACAAGTGAATAAAAAAATCCAGTGCCCCGGAAGCACGAAATACGCTAACTGCTACTAGCATCCCTAGTAAGAACGGGATTAACTGAACAGCAATTTGAATTCCTTCTTTTCCACCTTCTACAAAGGTTTCATAGGTAGGCACTTTTTTGATTGTTGCATAAATAAGAATAAAAGCAATCAAAACGGGAATAAACCATAGGGAAATGGTGTTGACGATGTTCATTTTTCCCGCCCCTTTCTCATGCTTTTATAATAATAGTATCTGTCAATCAACAAGGCTCCCACTGCTGAAACTACTTGAGCAAGGATGGTAACACCAACAATCTCTGTTGGATTAGCTGAATGATTTCCTATTCGAATCGACAGCACAGTTGTTGGAATCAATGTCACCGCAGATGTATTCAATGCCAAAAACGTAATCATCGACCTCGTTGCTTCACTTTTTCCACCGTTTAATTTACGAAGTTCTTCCATTGCTTTTATTCCCATCGGTGTCGCAGCGTTTCCTAGGCCAAAGGCATTTGCGATCATATTGGATAAAATGAATCCTAGCGCCGGATGGTTTTTTGGTACTTCTGGAAACAGTTTACTAGTAATCGGCAAAAATATGTTGACCAACTTCTGAAGCAACCCGGATTTCTCAGCAATCTTCATGAGACCAATCCAAAATACAAGAATACTAATTAATCCAATGCATATCGTTACGGCATTTTTTCCACCTTCGAATATTGCTTTGTTTACCTCCTCCATCGTCCCATTCATCATACCGAAAAACACACCAACCACAATCATTCCTACCCAAATATAGTTAACCATCGAGCTTCGCACCAATCATCTGAAAAAAAACACTTTTCATTTCTTTCAAAATATATTGGGATTGTATTGCTATTTTGCTTTCACTGTAAAAAAGCGCCCGTTCTCCTATTTTCACATCACCTAAATAAATTTCTACTTCCCCTATTTTCTCTTCATTTACTAATTTTTTATTTGTAAAAATTTTATACTTTACTGACACTAATTCCTTTTCTTCTTCTTTCAAAGGATACGAAAATTCATTTTTTATATACACATGACCTTTGTATTGCTCTCTCTTCACTTCATTTACAGGTCCTGCTGGCGCAACAGTTATCATCTTATACTCTTCAAAAGCTGCCTCAAATAAATTCATATGATCATTCCAATCATTACCATCTCTAATCGTAACTGCAATTAAATCCATCCCATCTTTCGTTGCAGTTGATACTAAGGTTCTACCTGCCTTTTTCGTATAGCCTGTCTTCCCACCAGTGCTGTATTCATAAAGACTTGTTAACAATTTATTTTTATTTCTCCAAACATATTCCCAATCTTCTTCTGAATTAGGTGCTTTATGTACTTTTGTCCCTGCAATTTTTTGGTAGATTGGGGTTTTCATTGCATATCTTGTTAACAATGCCATGTCATACGCGGAAGAGTAATGTCCGCCTTCCTCGTCATCAAGCCCATGAGGATTACTGAAATTCGTATTTCTCATCCCAATTTCTTCAGCCTTTTGATTCATCATAAATACAAAACCTTCAATACTTCCACCAACTGTTTCAGCAATTGCCTGTGCTGCATCATTTCCAGACCTAAGCATGAGCCCATACACCAAATCTTCCAATTTTATTTTCTGACCTGGCTTCAAGTAGAGAGATGACCCTTCTGTTTGTACCGCTGTTTTACTGATGGTTACAGTTTTGTCCATTTTCCCTGACTCAATCGCCAAAATTGCCGTCATGATTTTGGTGATACTAGCTATCTTCATTCGTTGATGAGGATTCTTTGCATAAAGCACCTTACCAGAACTTTGCTCCATTAATACGGCACTTTCTGCTGACACATCAGTAAAAGCAGATGCCGGTATAGACAAAGAAAGAAAAATAATTATACATAACCCGCTAAAAATCATCTTTTTGACATACATAAGCATGAGTCCGTCCACGCCCTTTATCCAAGATGGTGGGAGTGTAGGAACGGGTGCAAAAGAGCACCCATTCCTACACTCCCACCGGAAATTCCAACTACGATGAATGCAGAGCAATGAATATGTTGTTTAGTTGGAATTTCCGGCATAAAATGAATACATTGTCCTTTTTTTAAAATTTATGCTTTGTCCTTATGGAAAAGAACTTCTTGATGGTAAAAATCCGCATACTAGCTTATCTGTCTATTTTAATAGGTTTGCCATTTTAGTGCGCTGGCTTTCTCAAAGCGCTTTTCAACATATTTCCAATTGACAATATTCCACCATTGTTTTACGTATTCGGCTTTCTTTGTTTTATATTGTAAATAGTAGGCATGTTCCCACATATCCAACACGAGAAGCGGAATCGTATCCCATTGTGCGAACAATTGATGTTTCTCTGTTTGCAGAATATCTAAATGCTGGGCTCGAGGTGACCAAAAAAGAATCGCCCATCCAACCCCCTCCACCTGAGTGGCTGCTTCTGCAAAATGTTTCTTAAACTTCTCAAAATTCCCGAAATCCTTTTGTATTTGTTGAAGGAGTACTCCATTAGGCATCCTCCCCCCTTCACGGCTCATATTGTTCCAAAATATTGTATGCAAGTAATGTCCGGACCCATGAAAGGCGGCTTCTCTTGACCAATGTTTTATGAAATGATAGTCATTTTTCAGCCGAGCTTCTTGCAAGGCAATTTCCGCTTTGTTTAATCCATCTACATAGCTTTGGTGGTGGACAGAATGATGAAGCACCATAATTTCTTTAGAAATATATGGCTCTAGACCATTATAAGGATACGGTAACGGTGGCAGCACATGCTTCCCGATTGCAACACGCCCTTCATCAGCTTGAAAAAGGGGTTCTTGCAAAAGGGCAGTTGCTTCCTGCTGAATTTCATCAACTGTTACGCTCACTTCCTCCGCTAACACTTCATTTAGTTCCCACTCATTTTCTATCCTTGCCAATAAATCTTCTACTCTTTGAATCAACTGCTCTCTTTCTGCCAAATCCCCCTCTCTTTTGTACAGTAACTGCAAAAGCTTCTTCCCCCAATCGCGCACTTCTTGGAAATAGTGAAAAATATTCACCCTATCCCTCCTTTTCACCTTGGCACGTGAGAATCCCTTACGTACTATTTTTATGTATCAAACAAAAAGTTTAGTCATGACAAACATATAAAAGTTTCTAATTCTTATTAGCTAATTTTTTGATTTGTGGGTAACCACCAAACCTTCCGCCTCCAGTACACTTTTGACACTTCGAATAGTACAAGAAATATTTTGAAAAACCGAATCCTCGGTATTTACTGATGAATCAAATGAAACCAACATAACAATTCCACTCAATCGATTACAGATGTAATTAAAGGTAGCCCTGTACTTTCTTAAAGTTTAGGATATCCTCTTAGATTACCTTTAAACAACTGAATCTGCACATAGAAGTGGCGTTTTTAGGAAAATTTGAATTACTCTTGGTCGGTGCCTTGAACTTTAGGCACTTACCAAGAGTTTGAACAATTTTAGCAATGAGACCAAAGTGTTTTTCTTTGGGCTGCTTGCGTCCTGCCACCTTTATGTGCAGATTTGAGCGGAGGCGGAAGACTTGGTGCTTACCCGCTGATCAAAAAAATATATGATACGTTACTAACTAGCATTAGAAACTTTCACGGGTTTGTGGTGAAGTTTAATATTTCCCTGTTCCACTTTTTCGCGCTTTCGTGTATAGTAGTGAAGATGACTAAGAAAAGTAAAAGTAGCCGCTTGAGCGGACATTAATTTTGGAGGAAGACAATGACTTTACAAGTAGATAAATTATCTCATTCATTTGGAGATAGAACCCTTTTTAAAGATGTGACTTTTCGTTTATTGCCTAATGATCATGCTGGATTAGTTGGGGCAAACGGGGTTGGTAAATCTACATTAATGAATATTATTACAGGACAATTAATTCACGATTCAGGAACATACACTTGGACACCTAAAATTAAATATGGATATTTAGATCAACATACTGTGCTGACCCCTGGAAAAACTATTCGTGATATTTTAAAAGATGCATTTTTACCACTTTTTGAATTAGAAAAAGAATTAGGGACAATTGCGGAAAAAATGGCAGAAGCAACCCCTGATGAGTTAGAAATATTATTGGAGCAAATGGGTGATATTCAAGACCAACTAGACGCAAGTGGCTTCTACACCATTGATGTGGTTGTAGAAGAAATGGCTTACGGATTAGGTCTTGATGCCATTGGACTAGAGAGAGATGTCGCTTCTCTTAGTGGAGGACAGCGGACAAAAGTTCTTCTTGCTAAATTATTATTGGAAAAACCGCAAGTATTGCTGCTTGATGAGCCGACGAACTATTTAGATGTAGAACATATTGATTGGTTGGCAAATTATCTGAGAGAGTACCCTTATGCATTTTTACTAATCTCACATGATACAGAATTTATGAACAAAGTTGTCAATGTTGTCTTACATTTAGAGTTTAGTAAGTTGACTCGCTATACTGGGACCTATGATAAATTTTTGGAAATGGCGGATATCAATAAAACTCAGCACATCAACGCTTATGAAAAACAACAGGAATTTATCAAAAAACAAGAAGACTTCATTGCCAAGAATAAAGCAAGGTATTCAACAACTGGTCGGGCAAAGTCACGTCAAAAGCAATTAGACCGTATGGATAAAATTGATCGTCCGATGGAAATGGTTAAGCCGGAATTCTCCTTTAAGGAGTCCCGTGCCAGCAGCCGTTTTGTTTTTGAAGGAAAAGATTTTGAAATTGGGTATGATTACCCCCTTCTGCCAAAAATGTCCATGACCATAGAACGTGGTGACAAAATTGCTATTGTTGGTTGTAACGGTGTCGGTAAGTCTACATTATTAAAAACAATTATGGGAATGATTCCTGCATTAAGTGGGAAGCTTGAACGGGGGGATTTCTTATTTCCTGCCTATTTCGAACAAGAAGTGAAAGCTGGTAACACCACACCACTGGATGAAATCTGGAACGAATTTCCCGGTCTTGACCAACATCAAGTTCGAGCAATGCTTGCACATTGCGGATTAAAAAATGAGCATATCACCCGTCCACTAAACATGCTTAGTGGTGGAGAACAAGCAAAAGTTCGCCTTTGTAAGCTAATGAATAACGAAAGCAACTGGATTTTATTTGATGAGCCTACAAATCACTTAGACGTTTATGCGAAGGATGAATTAAAGAAAGCTCTACAAGCCTATAAAGGAACCATTCTTCTCGTTTGTCACGAACCTGAATTTTATGAAGGATGGGTAACAAAAGTATGGAATGTGGAAGATTGGGCGACGAAAGCTTAAATATGTTTGTCGTGTATTATGTCCCAAAAATATTGTTATATTTTTGGCAGTATGCTATTCTTTAATGAGAAATTGTGTTCATTTACGGGCATAATACGGCTTTTCGTACATCTCATACAACTCTTAAAGAAACAGAGTTGTATGAGATGTACGAATATAGAGTCATAGAAAGTAGGTAATTAATAATGAATATTATAAAAAAACAACTAGATTCAATAAATGTATTTGAAATTTGTGGCAGAATGGATGTCACTGGTTCTCAAAAAGTGCATGATGTTATTGTTCCAGCTATTCCAGACGGAGGCAAAATTATTATTAATATGTCTCGTTGTGATTATGTGGCCAGTTCAGGACTACGCATCTTGTTAGTAATTGCCAAACAATCAGCTATACAAGGCTGTAAAACAGTACTTGTTGGCGTTCAACCTATGGTATGGGATGTCATTATGATGACTGGTTTTGAGGATGTGCTTGAATCCTATTCTACTCAAGAAGATGCACTATCAGCAATCGGAATGGAGAAGCAATCATGATACGAGTTGATTCATACCCTACCCATGAATATCAGAATATCAAACTTCGCCCTGGACGTGTGCTCCCTTTTGGAGCGACAATTGTCCAAGGTGGAGTAAACTTCAGTGTCTTTTCCAGCCACGCCACCTCCTGCAGCCTAGCGCTGTTTCGCAGACGCGAAAAAGATCCTTACGTAGTCATTCCATTTGATAAAGAATTCCGCATCGGCAATGTATTTGCCATGATTGTTTTCGATCTTGATTATGAGGAAATTGAATATGGCTTTATCTTCGATGGACCGAACGACTTTTCAGAAGGACATTGGTTTGATAATTCAAAAGTATTATTAGACCCTTACGCAAAAATTATCTCCGGTAGGGATGTGTGGGGAGAAGTTCCTCTGCCTGACCACGAACTTTATCCGTATCGTTCTCGTATCCTTCTGGATGACTTTGATTGGCAAGGGGACAGACCACTTGAAATTCCAATGCAGGATTTAGTCATTTATGAAATGCATGTGCGCGGATTAACGGCTCATCCATCAGCGAATGTAAACTACCCAGGCACCTTTGCGGCAGTGCGTGAGAAGATTCCTTACTTCAAAAAATTAGGCATAAATTGTGTTGAGTTTCTTCCTATTTTTGAATTTGACGAATTTGAGAATTGGCGCTACAGTCCCGATGGAGAAACAAAGTTGATGAATTACTGGGGCTATAGTACAGTCGGCTTTTTCGCACCAAAAGCTGGGTTGGCTGCTACTGGACGTTATGGAATGCAAGTAGATGAATTGAAAACACTGATTCGTGAATTACATAAAAATGACATAGAGGTTATTTTGGATGTGGTATTCAACCATACGGCTGAGGGCAATGAAAACGGCCCCTACATCTCCTTCCGTGGCATTGACAACAAAACATATTATATGTTGACGCCAGAAGGTTGGTATTATAACTTCAGCGGCTGTGGGAATACGATGAATTGTAATAATCCAATTGTCCGGAATATGATTTTAGATTGCCTAAGATATTGGGCATCTGAATACCATATTGACGGCTTTCGCTTTGATTTAGCAAGTATTTTAGGTCGCGACCAAAACGGGGCTCCTATTGAAAATCCGCCTCTTCTAGAAAATCTAGCTTTCGACCCGGTTTTAGGAAAATGTAAGCTAATAGCCGAAGCTTGGGACGCAGGAGGACTATATCAAGTAGGCTCTTTCCCATCTTGGGGACGCTGGACAGAATGGAACGGAGAATATCGAGACGATGTTCGAAAGTTTCTCAAAGGTGAACCGGGAAAAACATGGCTAGTTGCCCAAGGTATGACGGGTTCCCCGCACATCTATCCGCCTCAATATCGTGGTAATTGTGCTTCTGTGAACTTTGTCACCTGTCATGATGGATTTACTATGTTGGATTTGTTTTCGTATAATCATAAACTCAATGTAGCTAACGGTGAGAATAATCGTGATGGTTGTAACAACAATAATAGTTGGGATTGCTGGGTGCCGGGATATTCCGAAGCTGAAGTCATGGAATTAAGAAAAAAGATGATAAAAAATGCCATGTCCATTTTGCTGTTAAGTCATGGTGTGCCGATGATACTCGCAGGTGATGAATTCGGGAATTCTCAAAATGGCAACAATAATGTATACTGTCAAGACAATGAGCTTTCTTGGTTGAATTGGGATGACTTAGAGAAGAATCAAGATATTTTCCAATATGTAGCAGCTTTAATCCAGTTACGCAAAAATCATCGTTGCTTGCGTAGCCAAGAAAACATTCAACCGATGGCTGACAACGGATATCCTGCTGTTTCCTATCACGGGGTAATACCGTGGCATGCAGACTTTTCCGGAAATATGCTAGGTGTACTATTTACTGACGGTGACGATTTTGTGTATATAGCTATGAACATGCATTGGGAGGGTCACGATTTTGTGTTGCCTTATATCCCTCAAGAATTTCACTGGAATTTATATCTTGCCTCAGATAAAGATGCCCAATATCATGGCAGTAACGAAATGTATGTAGCTTCTCGTTCTGTTGCAATCTTTACATCGAAAAAAAAATAAATCTATACAAAGTTGGTGGTCACTTGCTTTCTAAAAATAAGGTATTTGCTGCTAATATGAATGATTTTCCAGTTATGATGGACTATATCAATGGGCTAATCAAGCATTTAGAACCAAAAATTATCTTTGATTCGACCCTCGCCTGTGAAGAAATACTTGTGAATATTATCAGCTACGCCTACCCGGATGACAATGGACAACTTGAAATAGGCTGGGAAGAGGACAGCGAACACAATATTTTCAAATTAACTTTTGAAGATGCCGGTGTTCCTTTTAATCCTCTTCTTGGCGAGGAACCTGATCTAAGTGTACCGATTGATAAGCGGGAGGTTGGCGGGTTGGGTCTTTTAATGATTCGCAAACTTACAGATGATGCTCAATATAGTTACGTAAACGGAAAAAACAGATTAATTATCACGAAGAAAATGAAAGGAAGTGTTTCTTGTTATTAAGAATTTGGGATTAGATGGAAATGAGGGAGTGACACCTCTAGCCAATACTATCAGTCTATTGGCAAAAGAGATAAAAGAACACTTCAAAAAAATTCCTGCTCATACGAAGAAAAAAAGGGATACATCTAGTGATCCAAGTATTGAAAATGACATTCTTTCCTACATTCTACCACAGGTGGCCCCACCTTTTTCAGATAGAGATGACTTGGAATTGTCAAGCTTCATGATGCCGGCGAAAGAGATCAGTGGGGATTTTTACGACTTCTTTTTCACGGACAATTCCCAACGGAAAATTGCATTTGTCATTGCCGATGTAGCTGGAAAGGGAGAGGGGGCCGCGCTGTTCATGCTTTTATCAAAATGGCTAATTATGGAGAATAAACATTTGCCATTTGATGAAATTTTGGGGAAGGTCAACAATTTACTTGCTGAAGATAATAAGTCGAGTATGTTTGTAACAGTCTTTTTCTCTGTGTTGGATCTTGAAACAGGTGTATACACCTATAGCAGTGCTGGGCACAATCCGCCTGTATTGTACCGAAAGGAACACGGGACATTTTCTCACCTTCCTTTGCCAATCACTCCACCTCTTGCTGTTTTTCCAAATAGGAAATTCCCAACGCGAGCAATTACTTTACAACAAGGTGATACCTTATTGCTATATACGGATGGTGTGACAGAAACCTTTAACAAGCAACTAGAAATGTACGGCACCAATCGTTTATTTGAAAATTTAAGACATTCGATTGACAAGCCAACTGATATTATTATTGAAAATCTTTATCGTTCAGTAAGAGGCTTTGCTGAAGGTGCACCTCCGTCTGATGATATTACCATGCTTTGTTTTCGCTACTTAGGTAGGGGTATGAGAAATGAGTAAACGCCACTCATTTCTCTGTTTCCCCTAGTGTTTCTTGAAACTTACTGAAAAACAAATCCGCTTCTTCTTGTGCAAATTCATCATCTATTTTTTCAGGTAATGGTGGTAATTCTTCTAATGTTTGCAACCCAAAATGATCTAGGAATTCTTTTGTTGTTCCATATAATATTGGGCGTCCTGGTGTCTCTGCTCTGCCGATTTCTTTGATTAGTAATTTGGATACTAATGTTTGAAGTGGCCTTTCTGACTTTACACCTCGAATCTCTTCTACTTCCATTCGAGTAATTGGTTGCTTATAAGTTACAATCGCCAAAGCCTCCAATGCGGCTTGGGACAGAGATGTATGGTTCGGTTGCTCCATGAACTTCTTATAATATGCTGCATGCTCTTTTTTGGTTGTCATTTGAAACGTTTGTCCATATTGAACAACGGAAAGGCCTCTATCTTGCTGTTCATATTGAGCTTGTAGCTTTTCTATGAGCTCCTTTGCTTCATCCATTGTTATATCTAGAACATGTGCTATCTGGTGTAATTCTAACCCTTCATCACCAGCGATAAAAAGAAGCCCCTCGATAATTCCTATTTGCGACTTACTCATCACTGTATTACCCCCTCATTCTTTTGAATAAATATATTTTCGAAATTTCTTTCTTGCTCTACAAAAATTTGCTTCGTTTTCATTAACTCCAAGACAGCCAAAAATGTAACGACCACATTTCCTTTACCTACATCTCCTTCAAATAGTTCAAAGAAATTTCTTCTGCCTTTGAAAGATGTTAAGTCTTGGATAATCTCACTCATTCTTTGTTCAATAGAAACTTCCTGCCTTGTAATCCTTGTTTGGATAGGTTGTTGTGCTTTTTTTCTTTTCAGTAGTTTTTGAAGTGCTCCCAGCATATCATAGAGAGTTACATCAACGGTCACTTCTCTCTCCTCATCATTCCCATTGATATAGGCCTCCATATTGGACGGAGACTTTGAAAATATTTGTGCACGCTCGTATTCTTTTTCTTTTAAGAGAATTGCCGCTTCCTTAAATTTCTTATACTCAATCAAACGAGTTACTAATTCTTCACGAGGGTCTATCTCAAAATCTTCTTGAAAATCGTCTTCGAATACTTCTTCTTCTTTTTTAGGAAGCAGCATTTTACTTTTTATCGCCAACAATGTTGCCGCCATCACCAAATATTCACTTGCTACATCCAACTGCAATTCTTTCATTGTATGTATGTACAACAAATACTGCTCCGTTATTTTGGAAACAGGTATATCATATATGTCAATTTCATAGCGATTAATTAAATGCAACAATAAATCCAAAGGACCTTCAAATGCATCAAGCTTCACACTATAGTGCATATCTTTCATTATCCCACCACTTTACTTTCTTTTATTCATCTTTCTTAGTATAGTCGTTTTATACGAACAAACCAAGAGATTTTGCAAAAAAAGGAGGAATTTTCATGTTTGATAAAGCATATATAGAATATTTGATTCAATTTCATTGTCAACGAGATTATTTTGAATGCCATGAAATTTTAGAAGAACGTTGGAAATTAGATAGAAAGGAAGACCGAAAACGTTATTGGGTTGGCCTAATTCAAATTGCTGTAGGAATGTACCATTACCGCAGAAAAAATTGGAATGGTGCAAGGAAAATGTTTACGAGTGCAAAGATAATAGTAAAAGAAGAATATTGTGAATTTGCAAAGTTAGGAATTATTGTAGATGATTTAATCACCTTATTGGAGAGACAACTAATGAATATTCACAATAGACTAGAGTACCATAGTATTTCACTACCTCTTATCCCTATTTTACTTAATGAATGTTGCACTCTAAGTAAAGAAGCTGAATTGACTTGGGGGGCTAGCAGTGATCTTACAAACACACTCCTTGTACATAAACACAAACGAAGTAGGATATAAGAAATGTTCAAAAAGGTTGACCAATAGGCTGCTTTTTAGCTTATTGAACCAACCTCTCTTTGTTATCTATCATCCTTTTTATTAAATTATTTTTGAACAGGAGTGTCCAAAAAGTTAAATTATGCTTCATGACATAGGAAGAGCCAACTTAGAAACGCTTAATTTCACAGCTATTGTCGCAGTCTGCCGAAAGGAGTGTTTTTTCCCTTTCCAGACAGCCTGTACCCCTAGATACTTTTAACATATGGACGATATTTCCCAACATTTTTTAATATAGGTGCCCTCATGCTCGTCGCATATATGCACGAACCGTAATAGGTGCAAAAATCACTACAATAAAGGTCCAAGTAAATGTGATGAAACCGTCTCTCTAATGGTTTCATCATCATTTACTTGGACCTACTTAAAAGGGAATGGTTGTCTTTTTCCTATTCCTCATTGCTTCTCTATCTTTTACTTAAGTTGATACACTTGTCATAAAACTCTGTCACATCTTCGTTCCCACTAAAATCATATGCAGGATAGATACGGTGCAGATGCTCCACTATTTTATGCCCAACACCTTGGTTGCGATGGGAAGGGGAAACGCATATATGCTGAACCTGGCATTTGTTATTACCTAACAAACGGACACCAATAATCCCAATGAAATCATCATCCTCTTTCCAAAGAAATAACTTTTGATTCTCATCATTTTCATAGGACTTTATTGTAGCCATTAATTGCTTAACATCTTTCTCTTTCGGCATAAAAGATAAAAGTCCCATAGCAATCTTTTCATGGTTCTTCTTATAACGTGTTAACATGTCATAACCCCTTATTCATATATCTTCCTTCTTAAAATGAACTGATGTCTACTCTTCCCAAACTTTCACTTCTTTCATGACGTCACCTTGACGAATGCGAAGTACTGTATCCATTCCTTCAATTACTTGTCCAAACACTGTATGAACACCGTCTAAATGTGGTTGTGGCTCATGAACGATAAAGAATTGACTTCCACCTGTATCTTTTCCAGCGTGAGCCATAGAAAAAGCTCCTGCTACGTGACGATGAGGATTCCCTTCTGTTTCACATTTGATTGTGTAACCTGGTCCACCCATTCCAGTTCCTGTCGGGTCACCGCCTTGTGCTACGAACCCTGGGATTACACGATGGAATATTACACCGTTGTAAAAACCTTCATTTGCTAATTTTTCAAAGTTAGCCACTGTCTCTGGTGCAGCTTCTGGATATAATTCAAAGACAATTTGTTCTCCATTTTCAAAAGTAATGCTTCCTTTTTTCATCTTTATGTACCTCCTATATCATTTACAACATAACCATTCCATCATACCATATTATTTTTCAGGAAAAAAGTACCTTCGCTCTATACTCACGACAAAGCAGAAGGGTTTTTCACTTTCTAGGTCTAAAGACCGTATCTTATTTCAAAGAAATATACTATAATATAAATGCTACACTTATGTAGCAGATATATGATTAGGAGGTAAGACCTTTGTTTAAAAAAATTATACCAATACTTTTGGCTGCCGTATTACTCGTCATCCCGATTAGAGCACACGCTGATGTGGCAGTAGGTGATACTGTTGCTACTTTAGGAGCAAATTTAACTGCTGAGCAAAGAGAGCAGATGTTAAGAGAAATGGGCGCAACTGATGATACCATGATTATTGAAGTTACCAATGAAGAAGAGCATGAGTTTTTAGGAGGCATTATTCCGAAAGCAAAGATTGGAACTCGCGCAATTTCGTCATCGATGCTTACTTTCAGTGAAGAAGGAACAGGTATCGTTGTACAAACCAATAATATCAGTTGGGTAACACCAGAAATGTACACAAATGCATTAATTACCGCAGGATTAAGTGATGCTAGCGTTTATATTACTGCTCCTTTCAGCGTATCAGGAACTGCTGCCTTGACGGGAATTATGAAAGCTTTTCAAGTATCCACTGGTGAAACAGTTGATGAAGATGTTGTGAGAATCGCAAACGAAGAAATGGTAACAACGGCTGAGTTAGGTGAAGACATCGGGAATGATGAAGCCAATGCTCTTACAGCAACAATAAAAGAAAAGATTGCAGCAGAAAGCCCGACTACTGCGGCAGAAGTAAAAACAATTGTTTTAAATACAGCACAAGAATTAAACATCACATTAACAGACAGCCAAGTAGAAACACTAACTGATTTATTCCATCGCATGCTTGATTTAAATATTGACTGGGATCGAATCAGCAATGAATTAGAAAAAGCAGGCGATAGAATTTCTGATTTTCTTCAGTCAGAACAAGGACAAAACTTCCTTGAATCACTGAGAGATATTTTCAATCGTATTATTGATGCAATCAGATCGTTCTTCAGTTAATAAGAAAGGACAATCATAGTGAAGATTCCTTTGATTGTCCCTTCTTCTCTATCCTCTACAAAAAAATTTTCAGAGTATCCTCCATTCAGGTTTGTCGCTTATGCTGTAGTGGCTTCACAATACTTGGGCGTTTCTTATCACTAGCCATTGGTGTGCGAACAAATATCGATAGAAATGCAGCAGGGTTGAATGGCAAAAATGGCCACAAATATGGACTTTGCAGTGGCTTTCTTGATGCTAAGTACAATATAAGCAATGTCAATCCAACCATAAATCCTTCCTCATGAAAAAAATAAACAAATACAATAAATACCATCGATACAATCCTATTTGATTCTCCCAATTCATGACTTGGCAGTGCAAATGATGACAATACCGCTATCGTAGAATACAGTACTACCTCTGGTAAAAATAAACCTACATCAATCGCAATTTGCCCAATTAAAGCAGCTGCCACTAAACCAAATGCCGACATAATATTATTAGGAGTATGCAATGCCGCCATAATCAAGAATTCTAATGCAATAATCGCTATTATAATTTGAACAACAATAGGTAGGTTGGATTTTTCTGAAGGCCCGATAAAGTCTAACCAATTAGGTAATAATTTGGGATTTAATACAAATGTTAACCATAAAGGTAGCATAAACATATTAATAAATAATGCTAAAAAGCGGAACATTCTTGTAACGGTCCCTAAAAGAATCGGCATCCTATATTCTTTTACGTGTTGCAAGTGATGAAAGTATGTAGTGGGTGCCACCATCACTGCCGGTGAAGTATCAATAATAATTAGCACATGTCCTTCTAATAAATGTGTAGCTGCCACATCGGGTCTTTCTGTTGTTTTTATTTGCGGAAAAGGATTATAGCCTTGCTTGATTAAATATTCTTCTATTGCTTTATCCACCATGCTTATTCCATCAACATTTATTGCTTGCAGCTCCTGTTTAATGATATCGACTAAATCAGGATTGGCCACGTCTTGAAGATAGGAAATACAAATATCTGTTTTCGATCTACTTCCTACCTTAATGATTTCGTTTCTTAACTTTTCATCACGAATTCTGCGACGGATTAAACCGGTGTTCATAATCAAATTTTCTACGAAACCATCTTGCGGGCCTGTAATAACTTTTTCTGTTTTTGGTTCTGATGGAGTTCGCCCAGGGTAAGACCTTACATCAACAGCAAACCCTTTTGCTTCTCCATCAACCAAAATAATGATTAGCCCAGATAATAATTGCGTAACTAAATCACCCATTAATGTAATGGGGCTTACTTGTTGATGAGCCAAATTGTCTTCAATAGCATCGACAACACTCCCCCCATCAGTAGACTCCATACTAAACAAAGTCTCTAATATTTCTATAATAAAATTAGAGTCACATAATCCATTTACAAAATATAGATGCACATCTGTTTCTAGTATGGTTAGTTGTCGTATGCCTACATCAAACGTAACACCAATCCCCATTCTTTCAGATAAATATTTTTCGTTTTTGGTAACAGAAGAAAAGATAGGTTGTTGTTCATTATTTTCTTGTTTCAACATGGAAGCCTCTCCTTTTACGAATGAATCATATTGGGCTTAGTATGTGTCAACCTACCATTTCATACTCAATATTCTGTAGAACCCATGAGTTAATTTTTTCTTGTTACGCAAAGCATTTGGCTGTATAGGAAAGTGTATGTTACAATGAAGCCGCAATGTTAAATTCGCTTTCAAAACAAGGGGTTTTGCTAGTGACGTAATATTTTAATCATACAATATGGAAGGGAGGTCCTGGTTTCTTAACGAATGAGAGCCAGGGTGGTCTATGGTATCAACATTAGAAAAAAGACTGTTGTTTATCTTGTCATTTCTATTTCCGCCATTTGGATTTATTTTAGTTAGAGGATACTCTAAAGATACTGAGCACACACAAAGGGAATTAGCACTTCATTGTGCTGCAGTTTCCTCCGCGTCAATGATTTTCTTCATTTGTGTTGGAATGTGGATGCTGTAGTAAACGCTTCAAATTATCTTTTTCCAAAAAAGCCCAAGAACCATATGATGCATTATTTCTACTGCATACATGATGGTTTCTTGGACCCTATCTTTTATTCTATTATATTCTACCGAAACCTGCTACACGAGGAGCCCAGAATACGTTACTTAAACTAGTAATTGTAATTCCTCGACTACTTGAAGCATGAATCATTTGGTTACCACCCATATAAATACCTACGTGAGTAATTCCCGGTCTACCAGTCGTATTTTGGAAGAATACTAAATCTCCAGCACGAGCTTGTCCACGGCTAATTCTTGTAGAAGCATTCCATTGAGCTTGTGCAACTCGAGGCACACTACGTCCAGCTTGGTTAAATACATGAAGAACAAAACCACTGCAATCAAATCCACTCGGCGTTGTCCCACCCCAACGGTAAGGAACACCTATATATCGACGAGCAATATTTATCACATTACCATTGTTGTTCGTATTGGCATTGCCAGTATTGTTATTATTCGTATTGTTACCTGTGTTATTATTGTTGTTTGTGTTATTGTTGTTTGTGTTATTGTTGTTGTTTGTGTTATTGTTGCTATTCGCATTGTTGTTTGTGTTATTGCTGTTGTTCGTGTTGTTGTTTGTGTTGTTATTGTTACTTGTGTTACTACTGTTATTATTATTGTTGCTGTTTGCATTACCACTGTTATTATTGTTGTCAGTAGGTAAAAGATTCGTACGAGTACGATTGTTATTAGTATTTGTGTTAGCTACAGTTGCAGCTTGTACCGGTTGGCTCGCTGTATTTGTATTTTCAGTTGCTGTTGCTTGTCTTTCTGCATTTTCTGCTGCTTGTCTTGCTGCTTCCGCTGCTTCTCGCTCTCGATTTTCTCTTTCTCTTTGTTCTGCAAGTAATCTAGCTGCGGCTGCGGCTTGTTCTTCTAATTGAGCATTAGTTTCTGCAATATCATTTCTTACTCTATTCAAATTTGCTTCCAATGTTGTTAAAGATGCTTCTTTTTGAGATTGGCTAGCTTGCAAACTATTTTGTTGTTGCTCTAAATCATTTTGTTGTTGCTCTAAATTATTCTGCTCTTGCTGTAAGGATTCTTGCTTTTGTTGTAATGACTCTTGTTGTACTGTTAAAGCCTGTTCTTTTTCTTCAACTAATTGTTTCTCTTCTGCAATAATAACTTGTGTTGCCTGCAATTCCTGCATAATATCAGTATCTGATTGGAACAAAGTACCTAAAGAAGCAACTCGTTGCAATAAATCTACAACATTTGTTGAATTCAATACGATATCTACTACAATATTCGTACGATTTTGTTTTTGAAGAGTTGTAGCACGACTTCTTAAAATTTCAAGACGCCTTTCTTGGCTTGCTTCTAATCTAGCAATTTCTTCCTGTTTTTCCGAAATAATTCTTTGAGTCTCTTCAATTTCATTTTTTACTGTGTCGATCTCGCTCTTGATTGCTGCAATTTGATTGTTTGTTTCTTCAATCTGCGCTCTCTTTGCATTGATTTCATTTTGCTTCTCAGTAATTCTTCCTTCTAAAGTCAAAATTTCATTTTTTGTCGTTTCTATTTCATTTTGTAACGCATTCGCTTCATTTTGTTGTTGTTGAAGGGTTGCATTCAGATTTTGTGCTGATGCCGGTGTAGCAGAAAATAATATTGTTAATCCTATCACGATTCCTGGAATTTTTTTTGAAAATTTTATTTTCTTAGTTCTTTTCATTGTCTTAGTTTCTCCCTTTAGCTCTTCTTCAAAATATGCTATTAACTTTATAACATAAATTTGTTTATATTTGTCGGAAGTTGTCGCAATGTAAATAAAACGTAATACTACATAAAAATAGCATTTCGTGAATATATTTTCATTTAGAAGATTAACAAAGAGAAAAACATTGATATATCAAGGTATTTCTTATAGTTTTAGTGAATATCGAAAAATGATTCAACCAAAATGCTATTCTCTAATATTACAATTATGTTACAAAAAAAATGTCGAGTTTCATCTTCTTCCAAAATTGTCTTATTATTTCACAAGAATAGTATATATGTAATAAAATAGTATTGTCACATATCAAAAAATGGAGGTGGAACGAATGGAATTCAACCAAGAGGAATTAAAATTAATTGCAGAAGCAGTATCTACTTTAATCCAAAACATTGACAAAGATTTACACATGGTAAGAGATGCTGATTCTATAGGAAACATTACTTCTAAAGATTTACATAAAGAAGTAGAGGAATTGGCACCGTTAAAAATCTTACTGAAAAAGGTAGAAGAGTATCAAAAAATCTTTGAGTGATTCATAAAAAAATGCTTACTAGTAGAAAAGTGCCTCCTAAACTTAAGCATAGGAGGCACTTTTCTACTAGTATTCGCTTATTTGCTCTTTTATGTGTGCCAATATTTTCTTTTCAAGCCTAGATACCTGTACTTTAGAAATGCCTAAACGTTCAGCAACTTCTGATTGTGTCTGGTCTTTATAATAGCGCAAATAGACAATTAATTTTTCCCGTTCCTCTAAGTGTCCAATTGCTTCCTTTAAACTAATTTTTTCAAACCACTTTCCCGCTGACTGATCAGCAATTTGATCCAGCAGTGTAATAGGGTCTCCATCATTTTCATAGACTGTCTCATGTATGGAAGACGGTGATCGACTGGCCTCTTGTGCCAAAACGACTTCTTCTGGCGATATTTCTAGATGTACGGCAATTTCTGAAATTGTTGGTAACCTTCCTAATGCTTTTGACAACTCATCCTTTGTCCTTCTAATTTTATTCCCTGTTTCTTTTAAGGAGCGACTTACTTTCACTGTACCATCATCACGTAGAAACCTCTGAATCTCTCCAATTATCATTGGCACTGCATAAGTAGAAAAACGGACATCATACGATAAATCAAATTTATCAATGGATTTTAATAATCCGATACAACCAATTTGAAACAGATCATCAGGTTCGTATCCGCGGTTCATAAAACGTTGCACAACAGACCATACTAAACGTAAATTATTTTCAACAATCTTATTTCGAGCCTCTTCATTTCCAGACTGACTTTGTTGAATTAATTCTTTTATTTCCGAATCCTTTAATCTCGGTTTATTTTTGTTGTGAACCTCCGCATCCATAGATTATCTCCTTGTCACACAAGCGTTCGATTTTTTGAAATATACTTCACCAAACAAACAGTTGTTCCATTTAATTCCTTTGATTCTACTTGGCAGCTGTCCATAAAGTTCTCCATGATTGTAAAACCCATGCCCGAACGCTCTAGTTCAGGTTTCGATGTAAAGAGAGGCTGTCTCGCTTCCTCTATATCAGAAATACCAACACCTTCATCACGGACTGTAATTGTTACCTTTTCATCTTCTATCTGTACTGAAATATAAATGATGCCATTTTCTTCTTCTTTATAACCGTGAATAATTGCATTGGTTACAGCTTCAGACACAACCGTCTTTATTTCTGTGATTTCATCAAGAGTTGGATCCAGTTGTGCTAAGAAGGCAGCAACTGCTACACGGGCAAAAGATTCATTTTGACTAAGAGCAGCGAATTGAAGATGCATGTCATT
>DAIDKD010000012.1 GCA_027451065.1 Bacillaceae bacterium
ACAAAATAGCCCCCTCTCATATAAGTACTTAAATGCACATGCTCATGTTGCATTAATATTTCACGTAAAATATTCAATCCATTCCCTCTACTATGTCCCTTTGTCGAAAATCCTTTTTGATAAATTTGTTGGATATTAGGATTTTTTTCCCGAGAACTGTTCTTTACAATAATTATACGTGAATCTTCAATTTTTACAAAAGCTATTTCTATTGTTGGATTCTCACATAATTGTGCCTCTTCTATTGCATTATCAAGAATAATGCCTAAGCTACGACATAAATCCATTGTATCTACATTCAACTGAAATATAGGCTCTTCTAACTCTACGGTTGTATCGATTTGTAGTTCCTCTGCCTTTATTAATTTAGTAGTAATAATTCCTTTTATCTCTTTGATCTTAATACTTGATAGCACCCCAAATTGATATTCATTAGGTGTAACCTTTTCTCCTATTGGAACTATTTTTTCAAAAAAATAAGTAGTTAACATTTCCATATCTTTTTCATGAATATATTCTATCATCGTTGATAATATATTTGTGTAGTCATGACGAAATTTTCTCATTTCTTCATAGCCTTCTTCTAATTTTTCTAGGTATTCTAAAAATTGACGATTTTGTGTTCGCTCATTTTTTATTTGCATATCTTTTATCGTAAGACGTGTCATTATGATGAATATCACAAATAATAGGACAAGAAACATTCCTATGATTCCTATTAACATATAAAGTAGATACCCTACACCGTGACCCACCAATACCATTATGACAAATAACTTCAAACCTAGTCCATTATCCGATAAAATGTAGATTCCTAATACAATAGTAATAATTAAGAAAAACATCCTTAAAAATGTCATCATATCATATTAACTCTCCCATTTTTCACTTTCATTATATCAAGAGAATACTCTTCCTACCAAATTTATTTTCTAACTTGTATTATAAACTTGCCTCACGGTCCCTACCGCTCATTCTGAATAGTGACCAAGGCAACCATTTTACTAGCCAAAAGTATACTGATTTAGTGATGGAAAACGAAGTACGGAACTTCTATATTAGAAGCCGGCATAAATATTAGAGTAGTTCAGGAGCGCTTAAGTCATTCAAATATAAAGGCGTAAAACCTTATTTTACGAAGCGAATAGAGAATGAAGCTATCGAGGAAATTTAATTCTATATTTTCATAACCATTTGCCAACACTAAAAATTTACGTTAGCAAATGGTTATTTTGTTTCAAGATTTAGTTACTTACGTTTAGAAAGAACATTCAAAAACTCTTACTTCAATCGTTCTTCTAACTCTGCTTTCAACTCTTCAAATCCTGGCTTACCAAGTAAAGCAAACATGTTTTTCTTGTATGCCTCTACACCTGGTTGATCAAATGGATTTACTCCTAGTAAATATCCGCTCATCGCACAAGCTTTCTCGAAGAAGTATACAAGGTATCCAAATGTGTACTCATCTAATGCAGGAATTGTTAAAATTAGGTTCGGAACTCCTCCATCTGTATGAGCAAGCAATGTTCCTTCGTATGCTTTTGTATTTACGAAATCTACTGTTTGTCCTGCTAAGTAGTTTAAACCGTCTAAGTCAGAATCTGCTAATCCAAGTGTCAATTCATGGCGTGGCTTTTCTACTTTAATAACAGTTTCAAAAATGTCTCGACGACCTTCTTGAATATATTGCCCTAATGAGTGTAGGTCTGTAGAGAAGTTTGCTGATGACGGGAAGATTCCTTTTTGGTCTTTCCCCTCACTTTCTCCAAATAATTGCTTCCACCATTCGCCAAAGTACATAAGTGCTGGCTCGTAGTTGATTAGCATTTCAATACTTTTTCCTTTTGCGTAAAGAGCGTTACGAACAGCTGCATATTGGTAAGCAATGTTATCTTCTAGCTCTGCCTCAGATAAATCTTCATTAGCCCTTGCAGCGCCATCCATCATTGCTTGGATATCCAATCCACTAGCTGCGATTGGAAGTAAGCCTACTGCTGTTAAAACAGAGAAACGTCCGCCAACATCGTCAGGAATGACAAACGTTTCATATCCTTCTTCATCAGCTAATGTTTTTAATGCGCCGCGAGCTTTGTCTGTTGTTGCGTAAATACGTTTACGAGCTTCCTCTTTTCCATATTTTGCTTCTAGCTTTTCACGGAATAGACGGAAAGCAATTGCTGGCTCTGTTGTTGTGCCAGATTTAGAAATAACATTAATAGAGAAGTCTTTTCCTTCCAATACATCCATTACATCTTGCATATACGTAGAGCTAATATTCTGCCCTAAGAAAATAATTTGCGGAGCATTACGCTTTTCTTTTGAAACAATGTTATAGAAAGAGTGGTTTAACATTTCAAGTGCTGCACGGGCTCCTAAATATGAACCACCGATTCCAATTACTAATAGAATATCAGAATCACTTTTGATTTTTTCAGCACTTTTTTCAATACGAGCAAACTCTTCTTTGTCATAGTTTTTCGGAAGATCGACCCAACCTAAGAAATCATTCCCTGCACCAGTTTTCTCATGAATCGAGTGATGTGATAATTTCACCATATCTCGTAAGTATGTAAGCTCATGCTTACCAAAAAAAGATAACGCTTTTGAGTAGTCAAATGTAATATGTGTAGACATAAAAAACCTCCATCTGTGAAATTATGTTCATATGAACTTACTCTCACTTTACCCAATTCATTTTCAGAAATCAAGTTACATAGGAAGAAATACAAATATTTTTACTATTTATGTCCTTTTTTTGACAAAAAGAATAGCGGAAGGCCTGAGAAAAAATTGAGTGGCTTTCACTCATTTCTTTTTCCAGACCTTCCGCACCTTTCTTCACTTCGCTTCCTCAATCCATTGTGCAAGTTTTCCCTTGAGAGTCACAAATCCATTATTTGTTGGCTTAGGTACTTTTATAACGGAATGTCTCTTTCCGTTCATTTTTTCTTGAGCACTGCGAAGGGATAAGCTTATCTTGCCTGTTTTTTCGTCCACTGCAAGTACTTTTACATGTACTTCATCACCAACCATTAAAAAGTCATGAATATCTTTTACATAGCCATTAGTAATCTCCGAAATATGAACAAGGCCTTGCATATGGTGATTCAGTTTCACAAACGCGCCATACCTCTGGATGCCAGTTATTTTTCCTTTTACAATCTCTCCAATTTTATAGTCTTCCATACACAGATACACCTGCTTCTTTTATACATTTATATATTATCGTTTAATTATACCATAATTTTTGATGTGTAATGGGTAAAAATCACCCATTACACATCAAAAGTTCTAAAAAACTACATGCCTCCTACAATTGAGCATTTGTATTATCTCTATAGGAAATTGCTGTTCACAAAGTGTGTGATAAAATGCAATACCTTCTCCAAAATTCATCACACACTTCACAAGCAAGTCATATGATACACAAGATAAGGAAAAAGAAAAGGGTGTTTTCATATGCCTGCCTACGTAGGAGTTATCAAAATCATTAGTATCGGAAGTAGCAGCATTTTCAACATTGGTGATGTGAATCTTATGTACCCTGTCAGTACATCAAAAACATTTGCAGGAGCAGGTTCCTTTAATACGGGTGATGGTTTGGCAGTATATAACCAGCAAAGTGTGATGCATGTCAATGATTCTGATGTCCAAGACCAAGTGATTTCCAGGAACTTGTAAGAAAAGAACTACCCTCCGACAAGAAAAGGAAGGTTGATATTGATGAATTTTTATATTAACCAAAGCATTATCATTAACCAGATTAAAATTCAAGGAATAACAAACTCTTCTGTTTTTCAAATCGGCAGTGTGGGAATGATCAAAGCGCTAGCACAAGGAAGAAACACCGGAAACTTTACACAACCTGTCCCAGAAATAAAAGAAGAGGGACAACAAATTATTCAAAGAGATAAAAAAACATAACCTCGCTCGTTAAATAAAAAAAATATCTTACTGGAGGCGACATATGTATGGAAGAGAAATGGCTTGAATATTTACAACAGTTGCATGCATATGTCCACAAACAAGAACAGCGTTTGCAACAATGCGAATCATTGATACAACAATTACAGAGCGATCTGCTCTCCTTAAAAAAACAGCCGCTGACAATTGAAAAAATCGACTATCATATCGATCAACTAAAAGTAGAGACTTTAGAAGGCACATTGAATATTGGATTGAATCCATTAAATGAAGCAGCTGATATTGAAGACTTTGAAGTAACCAATCGGAAACTGCATGTTCAGCCCAATGAATATGTTCATCCAACTATCGAACAGGATATTCATGAAGAAGTGCTTATTTACCTTGAAAACGAAGGAGCAGCAAAGATTCATGAACTGGAGGAGCAATATCACATTCAATTAAACAAACATTATCGTGAATTAATGATTGATGATATTAGAAAACAACTCGAACCAAGAATTCCTTATTATTTCTCTCAAATGCAAAAAAATCCCAGCTTAATGAATAATCCCGAGCTTCTGCATCGAACAATCGTTGAAAAAATGAAACAGGATATTATTCAAGCATTCATCGCTTTCATTGAACATTTTCCAAAGCAGTGAGAATAAAGTCAGACCGTCAATCCCAGGTTCGTGTCTATCCGAGAAGTCATATCATCCCAATAACACGAACAAATAAGAGAAATGGGAGGAGTTGGTATTATGCAATTCACCGTCATCAATCGCGAGCTATGCGTGAGTGAAATCATTGCGCAAGTTGTTTCCTCATCCTCATTACTGTTAGTCGGAGATGCTGAAACAATCACTCTTGCCTCAGTATTTGATACTCCACCAGAAGCTTTAATTATCGGACCACTTGTCCCAGTGTCATTACGGTGATTTTCAAATGATAACACGTATTTCATTAGTAGATGGAGTTGTGATAAATTCTGTTTCAGAGAGTGCACATATACAGATTGGAGATACAAACGAAATATATGCCTATACAAATACCCTTGCCATCCAACAATTACATGCGAATTTCACCAACGATTATGATGAGAAATTCGAGTTTCCCAAAAAAGATATGGCTTTCCCCCTTTTTGTCGATGAAGTAACAAAAATAACCTTCCACAAGCAGCCATTTATCAAAACAGGTCCCATTCGTAGCATCGGGGTTACCAACTCCAGCTTGATACACATTGGTTCGATTGGCCATATGTACGGTCAAGCGAATATTCGTCACATACGACAACTACCAAACGAAACAAACAGAGAGGAGAGATAATGTGTCTTCATATGTTGGAATCATTTTTATAGATAGCTGTTCTTCTGTTATCACAATAGGTGATGGGAATAAACTAGCCCCAACATCAACAGATGCCACCTTTGCTGGAGCTGGAAATTTTGATATTGGCGAGCTTCAAGTAATAACTAATCTATTAAATAAAACCCAAGTAATTGACAATGATGTGATTGATCAAAGTTTTGTCCTAGATTTGTAAATAGAAGATCGGAGGGATATTATGCCTTCTTTTATTGGCGGACTTTTTATTGAAAATAATTCAGGATCCATCAACACCGGTGACTTCAATAATGTTTCACCAAAATCCGCACAAAAATTGTATCAAGGTCAAGGTTCCGGCAGTACAGGGGATCTAAGCCCTGTATTCAATGGACTAAGCGCAACGAATACCATAGACGCAGATTTATTAGATCAGGATGCGTTGACTTTGTAGCTTTATCGTTGTCAGCAACCTATAAATGAAGTCATGAGGGTTCTCATCCTCACGACAGTACCAAACTACTTGCAAAAAAAGTAAAGTGGACCCATTGTCAAGGACAGTTAAAAAAAGAGGATAGATTCCTTAAGGTTTAGATTTGCTCTCTGAGTAGAGCTATCAAGTGACACCAGTAACGACTCCAAGTTACTGGTGTTTTACGTTAAGCGGCTTTCTTCAAAGGATGAATTCCACTTTCTTGGTACAAAGCGTATTGATTAGGGGACAATTTTGCTAATTTCCATTGATATCTTTCATTATTGTAATAATCCATATAATCATCAATCACGACCTTTACTTCTTTCAATATTGTGCAGTCTTTTAGGGTAATTTCATCTTTCATATGCCCAAAAAAAAGATTCCTTCGGTGCATTATCCCAACAATTACCACGTCTTGACATAGATTGAATCCAAGCATTTCCATCTTTTGTTTCCTTCTGTTTGAAGAGATTTCTAAAAGGGATACTGGTGTAATGAGTGCCTTGATCAGAGTGAATCGTACAATTTGGCTGTAAAGAATCACCATGATTTTCCTTCAAGTCTTTCATTTTATCCAAGACAAAATCGATGCTTAAAGAATCACTCACACGGTAAGCAAGAATCTGTTTGGTAAAAGCATCTTTTACGGTAGAAAGGTACATGAAGCTACCGTTTAATAGTTTAAGATAAGTTATATCCGTAAGTAGAATCTTTCCAGACCCATGTTCTTCAAACTCACGATTTACTAAGTTTTTGGCGATACTGTCTACTCTTCGTTTTCCTAATAATGCAGGTTCAAATCCAAGCTCGCGCAAAATTTCAGAAGGACCCTTCCCTTGTTGATATTCTCTATAAAAAATAGCTTTAAATTCAGCTGTATAAGTAATCGTTGTTTCACTTACTTTAGCTACATACGGATTACGTATCAGTTGTTCACGTTGTTCTTTGGTAAAAGTATTAGTTCCCATTTTTAGCACTCCCGAATAAAGTTGAATTAAATATAACAGAAAAAGACCCTATAAAATAGAGTCAGTTGAATTTCTTGAGAATGTATCCTCTTTTTTCTACTGTCTACCTTATAGGGTCCATTTTATCTTTTTTTATGAGAATAACCCCTTAGCGGTTATCCACATTCTCTGGATATAAATCATGATTCATTAAGCGGAAATTTGCCATTTCTTCATACTTTGTTCCTGGACGACCGTAGTTGCAATAAGGGTCAATTGAAATTCCACCACGTGGCGTAAATTTCCCCCAAACTTCGATATAACGAGGGTTCATTAGTTTTATTAAATCTTTCATGATAACATTCATGCAATCTTCATGAAAATCTCCATGATTTCTGAAACTAAACAAATACAGCTTCAGTGATTTGCTTTCTACCATTTTTTCATCTGGAATATAGCTAATATAAATAGCTGCAAAATCTGGTTGTCCAGTAATTGGACAAAGGCTTGTAAATTCAGGACAGTTGAATTTAACGAAATAATCATTTTCTGGATGTTTGTTATCAAATATCTCTAAAATACTTGGGTCATACGTGTACGTATATTTCGTTCCTTGATTTCCTAATAAAGTAATGTCTTGCAAATCTTTTTCTGTACGTCCTGCCATGTTAGTTCTCTCCTTTTGATGCTAAATAATTTTCTAAGCCGCGGCTGCGAAGCTCACACGCTGGACACGCTCCACACCCGTCGCCAATGATACCATTGTAGCACGTTAATGTTTTTTCACGAACATAGTCAAATTTTCCTAATTGATCTGCCAGTTCCCAAGTCTGTGCTTTATCAAGCCACATTAATGGTGTATGGACAACAAATTCGTAATCCATACTTAAATTTAACGTAACATTTAATGACTTCACAAATACATCGCGACAATCAGGATATCCTGAAAAATCCGTTTCACAAACACCTGTTACAATATGCTTCGCGCCTTTTACCTTTGCAAGCACTCCAGCAAATGTTAAAAACAACATATTGCGACCTTCGACAAAAGTTGAAGGAAGTTGCCCCTCTTCTCCGTCCGTAATCTCAATATCATCACGAGTTAATGCATTAGGCGCTAGTTGATTCAATAATGACATATCCAAAATATGATGTTCAATTCCTTGCTCTTTACAAATTGCACTTGCACAATCTAACTCTAAGCGATGTCGCTGTCCATAATCAAAAGTAACAGCAAGCACTTCATCAAACTGTTTCATTGCCCAAAATAAACATGTAGTGGAATCTTGTCCACCACTAAATACTACGACTGCTTTTTTGTTCATTCTGCTGCTCCTTCTCTTAAGATTTTACTAATGTTAAAAATTCTTGCTTTAACATTGGATCCTCTTCTAAAAGTTTCCCTTGGTACGTAATGGTTGTCGTTGAAGAACCTGGTTTCTTAATCCCACGAGATGTCATGCAGCTATGCTCTCCTTCGATATAGACTGCAATCGCATCACTTTCTGTAATCTTTTGAATGACTTCTGCAATCTCTTCGCCAATACGTTCTTGAAGTTGTAAACGACGTCCTACCATATCAGCTACACGAGCAATTTTGCTTAATCCGGCAACTTTCTTTTTAGGTAAGTATGCTACTGTTACTCGCATATTGTACATTAATGCTAAATGATGCTCACAATAACTAAAGATTGGAATATCACGAACGACAACAATATTACTTTTATTTTCCTTGATAAAATCTTCTTCGAAAGTTGTGCTAAACAACTCAGCAATTTCATCATTTGTATAATTCATTCCCTCAAATACTTCTTCATACATCTTTGCTACACGCTTAGGTGTATCTTTTAACCCTTCACGCTCTGGATTGTCACCTAACGCAATTAAAATTTCTCTAATACATGATTCAATTTTTTCTGTATCAATTTTTCTTGCCATGTTACACCCCTCGCATTTCTTTCGGCCAAATATATTTATGCAGTTGAAGTTGCAGGCGAACGCCGTTTAATCTGTTCTCTTTCATCGCTTCAACAATCATCTCTGGTGCAATCTCTTCAACCACTGGGCTAAAATAAACGAGACAACGATTGGTCAAATCATACTCGTTTACTAAGTCTATGGCTACCTTCAAATCTTTCTCACTAGCGATGACAAATTTATAAACGTCCCATGCATCTACATCTTCAAAATTCTCATGGCACATTGTTGTCATCATCTTACTGTCCGGCAACTTATAGTCCACGATAAATTGAACGTTAGACATTTTATAGTTTTCTTTCAAGCTCTTAATGGAAATGGAGCCATTTGTCTCAATTCGAGTCGTTAATTGCTTGTCTTGACTCAATAAATCTAACAATTTTTCCAGATGGTCCTGGATTAATGGCTCGCCTCCCGTTAGTGTTACATTAGCCACTCCGCTATCTTTAATATACTGATAAATTTCTTCCGCTGTCATTTCTGTCGTTTCACTAGAGCCATCCCATGAATATTTCGTATCACACCAAGAGCAACGCAAATTGCACCTTGAAAATCGAATAAACGTTGCAAGCTGTCCTGCACTCGGTCCTTCTCCATCAATTGAAACGAACTTTTCAATCACATTAAACATGACTTTCCTCCGTATAAATACAGCTGTTGGTCGGTGTTTCATATAACTCAACTTCTGTAACTGGTATTCCCATATTTTTTATTTGGCGATAAATATCACGGGCCATTTCTTCAGCTGTTGGTCGATATGGAACAAATAAAATGTCAAACACCGGGCCAGCTTCTTGAATTTTTTTCGCCACTTCCCGTCCTTCTTCATTATCTTCAAGGACAAGTTTATGATCAAAATGGTCATGTATCTTCTTGAGTACATCTTTTATGTTTGAAAAATCATCGACCATGCCTCGTAATTGCCCCTCTTGATGCAATTCTTCTTTTGAAACTTTTGCAACTAAACGGTAACGATGACCATGTATATTTGAACATTTCCCATTATATCCACTTAAATAATGTGCTGTATCAAACTGAATTTCATTCTTTAATGTAAACATTTTTTATCACTCCTTTTTAAAAATGAACAACAAGATGAGATTACAAACTCACCATTCTTTATTCTATCGTATTATTGCCTTTTTTAAAACAGGAGTTTTTACGTTTGGATAATGAAATAGCAGATAAGAGCATGATATAATAATGACAATCATATAAACGAGGTGTAGCCTGTGGAAATGTCAAATAAAAGGCATCTTCACAGGCTTACTTATGTTAGTCAACGGTCCTTTTTCACCCTCCTCCAGTTACAGAAAGCAAATTAGCAAGTTGATGTTACTCTTCTTTATATTTTTTAGCTAGAGCTTCACTTCCTATTGCTCCAATAATCGAAATAGTAAATGTCATTACCATGTACAGTATTGATCCTTTGAAGAATGTAATATCTAAGTTCAAAAACCTATTTCCTATTGCGATAAGAATTCTTGTACTTACTAGAAGTAATCCGATAACTACGAGTACATCAAAAAACAATTTCCATTTGGGATAAGCTAACTGTCTACCATCTTGAATTACTTTTTCTTTCAATTCCTCATCACTTCTTAATAATGCGTCTATCGTAATACCAAACAAATCACTTAAATGAATGACTGTCTCAATACTTGGATAGTTCTTCCCTGTTTCCCATTTAGAAACAGATTGGCGACTCACATGAAGTTTTTCAGCAAGCTCAGCTTGAGACCACCCTGCTTTTTCTCGTTCTTTTTTTAATCGTTCACTGAACATCATGTTCATTATCACCTTCCCTTCATTTCCAGTATTATAGAGTGAGTAAATAAAGTAAAGATAATTCTAGGTGCATCAAGGCGCAACTTATCGTTGCTACTAAAAATAGTACAGTATCAAGACTCTGATAGGGAAAAATTTATCCTTTTCTTGAAAAAAAATTCAGGTTGAAGTCATGAAACTTCGCCCTGAATTTTTTTCTGTATCAACTCCCATGAGAAGATGTTATCAATTAATCTGGTAATCATACAAGAAAGCCTTATCCATCTCATTACCAAAGGAAAATTGAAAATTCATCTCCTGCTCAGCTATTAAAGTGAAACCGTTGTGTCCGTAAAAACCGTAATTACAGCCCAGGTCACTATACAAATAAAAAGATTTGACATTTTTATCCTTGAAATGACAAATCAATTCATCTACTAATTTCTTCCCTAATTTTAACCCTCTCGCTTCTTTTGAGACAATTAAAAATTCTAAACAGCCACCATACAGATTCTCTTTTCCTTCAATCAACTTGCCGTATGTATGATGAAGTTTAGACATATACTCTTCAATATTTTGACGTTCTGCCGGCGTAGCATGTAAAAGTGTGAGGGTATGTTTTAATGCCGACTCTTGTAGCAGCCTACATGTTGGGATTTCTCCCTTCACAGATCCGAAAATCATCCCGACTATTTTATCTCTATACACAGCCACCTTCGCAAACGTACTGTGATAAAAAATATCATTCATATACATGCCCACAGCCGCATTTAGCGTGGTATCACTTTGAATAAATTCACCTTTCCAATCCCAAGTTTCACAGATAATGGCTTTTATTTCCGCTACATCTTCTAGTTTTACATCACGGATAATGGTTTGATCCATAAACAAATTTCCTCCTTGATACTCTATACTCATATTTTAAACTACCCTATAATGGTGAAGTCAAGACGTTTTCAGCTATCCTATAGAAACTACGAAAGAATAGTCCTTGGCATACCCAACGAACTGTTTTGCTAAGTCATCAATGATATCATCATAGATAGCGCAGAAATCTATGATTTTTATATGGAAAGAAGGACAAAGAAAAAATTACATTGAGAAACCGATTGAAACGTACGTTCTCATATGGTATCGTATACATGATAGGAGATAAATAATCATGATAGTGAGTATAGGATATAAGTTTCATATATATCCTAATAAAAAACGAAGAGATATAATCAAATCAATCAAACCAAAGGTCGATAAGCAGTGAGTAGTTCAAAAAAGTAAGTAGAGAAAGGAGCATGACAGATGGACAATGGAAATCTACGTTACGAGCTATATAAATTAGATGATAACACAAAAATTAACGCACTGATTCAAAATGAAACAATTTGGCTAACTCAAAAAGCGATGGGAGAATTGTTTCATGTTAGTGTTGCCACTATTTCCAGACACCTGAAAAATATTTTTGAGGAAGGTGAATTAGAGGAAGAAGTGGTTATTACAAAAAATGTAATAACCACTCCACACGGTGCCATTGAAGAAAAAACTCAAGATAAACTAACAAACTTCTATAATCTTGACGCAATTATTTCAGTCGGCTATCGTGTAAATTCTCTTAAAGCAACAAGGTTCAGACAATGGGCAACATCTGTATTGAGGGAATATATAATCAAACAGTTGGAAAGAGAAATTTCCAGTTTCTTTGATTACATTGAGCGACTTATTGAGCGAAGAAACACTTTTAAAATGGAAGATTTCGCTAAAAGTATAGACAATTTCTTAGAATTCAATGAATATAAGGTGCTCCCGGACCACTGTAAAATTTCTATGAAACAAGCGAAAGAAAAAGCATTTACTGAGTATAGCGAATTCGACAAAACCCAGAAAATTAACTCTGACTTTGAAAGAGAGTTTGGAAAACTCAGATAGAAAGAAACTCCCAGCACGGGAGTTTCTTTCTATCTATGCTTGTTCCTAAAGGCGAATTCGTTCTCATCTTATTAATTGGTCCCAGAGAAAATTTTTTACGATGATTTAAAAAGGTTCCTAAAATAATAAGAGCACCCAGACATGTATGATTGGTGTACACGCGCCAACCATACATATCTAGGAAACCATCTTATCTCCCACCATTCCCCCTCTAAGGAAGCAAAATCCTAATACTCAACATATCCCCTTCAACACAAGCACTGATTTCCCCATCCATACTCAGCACAATTTCCTTTGTAATAGCAAGCCCCAATCCTGTTCTTTTGCTACTCCTCGAAGCGTCTGTCGTATAGAATCTCTCAAACAATCTATCTACCTCAAGTCCTCCCAAATCCGCTACTTTGTTACGAAAAATAATAGTACGCTCCGTTTCTTGGACAACCAACTCAAAACGTTCTGTACCATGAGCCAATACATTTTTAATAAGATTCTGACTCACCCGCGCCAATAAATGAGCATCACATACAGCAAAAACAGGTGTGTTAGGAATATCCACTTCTACTTGAAATCCTTTTTGGCTGAAATCTTCGTAAAAAGAAGAGAGCTGTTCGCACAACACATTGCCAATATTCACCTTTTCAAGATTCACATCAAGTTTCCCTTCAACTACTTGGGTGTAATCAAATAACTCCTTCATGAGCGCCGTTAATGACCTTAAACGATTTTCAATAATATCAAGGTACTCTAGCTTTTTCGACTCTGTTACTTTATTGGATTTCATCATTTGAATATATCCAACCGCCGACGTTAAAGGTGTTCTTAAATCGTGGGAGATGTTGGTGATTCCTTGACGAAACTCATTACTTGCTTTTTCACTTTCTATGACAAGCTGTTGCTGCTTATCCAATACATCATTCACGGCAATGGATAAGTCACAAACATCTTTATCAAAAGTAATTGTCGTCAAACGCATATTCGTATGAGCATTTTTAATTGTCTGCAATGACTTATTAATAGAAGCAATATCCCTTTTCAACCTAAAAATATAAATCAAGCTCAACAAAAATGCCAAGCTTAAAAAAATCACAATCATTACCACTGTTATCAACTCCTACAACAAGCAGTGTGAACAGGGGTGGTCTTTCCCTTTTCACACTGCTTGATTACTTAATCTCACACTTCCTAAACACCATCATTCCAGCAATTGTACTAATCAATATGTAAGCTGTACCTGTTAAAAGTATTCTAGTGATATCTTCCGTAGAAAGTTCCGGGAAAGCAACGAGAGAAAAAAGCATAGTAACAATTTCGAAATCTAATAAATCCATAAATCTCTCATTTATTGGAGCTAACAATTGCACGATGATTAAGCTAGGTGCCATGATAAAACCAACGAGCCAACCAGTTACAGCTGATGAGTTCCTTGTAACAAATGCAAAGAACATCCCCACACAAGCAACAGCCATCAATAGAAACAGTTGTACGAAAAACGGTTGTAGAACACTTATGACAAAATCCATATCAAACGTTCCACCGAAACCATGGACAATTGTTGCAATGAGTGTACCGCCAAAAATGTGCAGTACAAAAAGAAGAAGACAAAACAAAAATGATAGCAGTAGCTTAGAAATATAATAGTGCATTCTTGAGGTTCCACTTGTTAAAACATTCTTTGCAGTTCCAGTAGTAAAATCATCGGCAGCAATCATAATAACAATTGGTATCACCGCAAAAATTACGTTTGAAGTGAGTTGCATCATGTAAAATGGCATACTTATCCCAGCATAACGCAGTGTCGTATCTCCTACATTGGAGGTACCAATGACATGCATGACAATAAAAAGTACAAGGACCCCCATAGTCAAATAAATCCCTTTTCCCCTAAAAATTCTCTGTACATCTGCTTTCATCATATTCAACATGTTACTTCCCCTCCTTCACTAACGACATAAAATAATCTTCCAAGTTATCGCCCACTTCTGTCATACTTAAAACAGACACTCCATTTGCTACAAGCTGTTGATTCACCTCAGAAGGATTATCAAGATAGTCATAAAGTCGAATTTCTTTGTCGCTGATTATTTTAAAATTAGTCGTTTGCAGCACTGTTTCAAATACAGAAGCCGCTTTGGCAGTGTCGGCCACCATCACCGCAAGACTTCTTTGACATTGTTCCGTCAGCTCTTCGTGGGTAAATTCCTTCACCATTTTGCCTTCATCAATAATGCCATAATGTGTTGCTACAAGGGAAAGCTCTGTTAAAATATGACTGGAAATCATAATCGTAATACGGTGTTCCTCATTTAAACGCTTAATAATCTCACGCATTTCAATAATCCCCATTGGATCAAGTCCATTTATCGGTTCATCTAAAATAATAAAATCAGGATTGTTCAATAAAGCAAGAGCAATACCTAAACGTTGTTTCATTCCTAAAGAAAAATCTTTGAACTTCTTTTTCCCAGTATCCGTCAACCCTACAATTTCCAGCGTTTTTGTAATGGCATTTTTACTCGGAACTCCTTTTAGCCTTTGATAATACTCCAAATTTTGATAGGCCGTCAGGTTGGGATATAAGGCCGGACATTCAATGACACAACCTAGTCTTTTTCTCGCTTCTTGCAGTCCCTTTTCCGTCGTTTCCCCAAATAATTCTATTTCACCACTATCTATAGAGGTCAGCGAAGTGATCAGACGAGTTAATGTTGTTTTCCCTGCGCCGTTGCGACCAATCAAACCATAAATATCTCCTCTGCGCACAGTCATATTGACATGATCAACGGCTACATTGCCACTATATGTTTTTGTTACATTTTTTAATTTTAATACTGCTTCATTCATCGTTGGCTCACCTCTCATATTTGATAATTTTATAATATAATAGAGGTCTTTAAAAACCATAAAGAAAATCTTAAAAAAGTCTTAACCTTTACTCCTGCATCTTAAATCCAATTCCCCACACTGTTTGGATATATTCTGTTTCGGGATTTATTTTCGCTAGCTTTGTGCGAATTTTACTAATATGTACATTGATTGTATTGTCATCTCCGAAGAATTCCTCTCCCCAAACACTTTCGTACAAATTATTTTTCGTGAAAACTTTTTTAGGATTTTCCATCATACATTTTAAAATTTCAAATTCTCGCTTGGAAAGGTTCAAAGGTTCTTGCTGAACAAAAGCGTCGAATTGTTCAAGGTCTAGGGTAACATCTTTAAAATGAAGGGTCTCCGGGGAAGTGGTTGTGACATTACGCAGTTGTACTTCAATTCTGACAAGCAATTCTTCATTGTCAAATGGCTTTGTTATATAATCATTCGCTCCCAATTTAAGCAAGGAAACTGTACTTTCTTTCGTATCAATTGCGGTTAACACAATAAC
Source organism: Bacillaceae bacterium (assembly GCA_027451065.1). Lineage (GTDB taxonomy): Bacteria > Bacillota > Bacilli > Bacillales > Bacillaceae_G > DAIDKD01. Next base: position 15,695 of record DAIDKD010000012.1, read on the forward strand.
CGGAACCTGACTTTCTGCCCTTATCTCTGTCAACACATCATATCCCGTTTTACCTGGCAACATTAAATCCAACAGGATCAGTTCATACTTTTCCATCCGAAAGCACATAAGCGCTTCCGTTCCAGAATAAGCAACATTCGTCACATATCCTTCTTGTGTCAATAAGTCCTGAATCATACCACTTATATGTACATCATCTTCTACAATTAATATCTTTTTCATTCCGTCCCTCCTAGAATTTCTCACCTATTTATTCTAACATATTATCAGCTGAATGTTACCTAGCTTGCTAATTTCTTCACATACAACATTTCATAAGAAAAACGCCCAGATATTTTTCAACTCTGAGCGTTTTTCTATGCTAATGAATATATGGAAACCTGTTACTTATAGAATTATTATGCCGCCTTAGATTTTCTAAAATCTTGCACAAGATAATAGATGAACATGAAAATACCGAAGAATAGAGACCCTGAAACAGGAGGACTCTCCATCAAAGTTTGGAGCGAATGATACATGTCAAATCCGCTCTGCCATACGATAGATACTACACCAAATGTTATTGCACTAATTATTCCATATACCGCATATCTGAAAATCTTTTTCATAAGAACCACCTCTTGTATTTGATACTTTTATATTACGATAGAGGTCTTTAAAAACCATAAACAAAATCTTAAAAAAGCCTTAAGTTTCACTTCGGTACGATAATGTACAATATTCCACGACAATGTCCATTACTTCATTTCATATTTTCTAAACAACATCATTCCAGCAGTTATTATGACTATATTTTCTTATCATTTTTATCTAGGAGAATTTCTTTCGTAAAGTCCGTAAAATCACTTAAATGCTTCTCAATAATCTCTCTCAATATCTCTAGATTCAACGATTGGTAATCATGAATGGCAATATTTCGAAATCCAACCATTGCCTTTAGGCTTTTAGCTATATCTACTCCAATAATTGAATGCTTCTGTAATATCTCAAAAGCATCTCTACTGTATTGTGGTAGTCCGAGTTTCTTTGTTGCAACAATATGCATAGCTAAATCAATAGACGCTTCACATGCTCTTTGTAAATTTAAAATAATAGAATCTTGCTTCGTGTAATCCTCTAAATGAGATGGATTATTACTATACACTTCTTGGATGCGATTGATACAACGCTCAATCGTACTTACCTTGTTTAAAATCACATCATTTTTCATAAATAACCCCACTTTCCTCTATGGATTCCAAAATTTCCCGGCGATCTTCATTTAATTTTGCATACATGCTAAAAGCTACCATACGATATGCATTTAAGACATCATTATCTGCACAATATAGTATCTCGCCATCTGCAAAAATCTGAGCTTTAAATACTGTTGAAGCAGATTCCAAATTCACTAGGTCTACTTCAACCTTAATCTCATCCGCTAATTCCTGAGCTAACATAAATAACTCGTATGGAGATATTGTAAATCCTTCTTTGTAAAAAGATACATCAATATCACTATCTTGATGTACAGTTCCCTTAGCGTAAGATCCAAACAAAATAATAAATGAAGGATTTATCCTTTCAATAAGAAATTCTTTCACCTTTTGAATAATATCTGTATCCATAAATACACCTCCACTGTTCATTTTCAAAGACAGCCGCTTCCTTCTTATCAGTTGTGTTATTGTTCCCATTAAACGATGACATCAAAAATTCGTTTATCATCCATTTGAACCCATTCAGCTTTACTTTCCTTATTTCTATCCTTACGAAAATCAAACGTGAGCAAGTAACCCTCATCCGCATGTTTAGAATTCATATAGCCTAACAACTGGTCGTACGCTTTCTCTTTCGCTGTCTCACCTTTCCAAAGTTTTAATTCGATAATAAATTGGTCACTCCCGAAGTCCACGACAATGTCCATCCGTCTCATGTCTGTAAATTGGCTCTCTATATGATAGAAACCTATTCCGTTAAGCAATGGTTTTAAATAGGTAAGAAAAATCATGCGGCCATGACTCTCCGAAAACTCACGATCCTTTTCCGTAAAGAGTTCCTCGTAGTGCTGAGCAAATTTTTTCAAGCACAGCTCCATATTAAATCGTCCACGTTCAACAATATCGTTTTGTAGTACGCCTTTGATTTGATTAGGGTTTATCGATTCATCTTTTGAAATAAAATAATTGCACACCCTAATTTCAAAGATTTTATTTGAAACCCTTATCGCTTGTTCCTGTTGTTTGATATATCCATATCTGACCCCTAGTTCTATCGTTGGGTTATCAATTGCAAAAGTTCGTTTTCGTCCAATAATCAAGACATCGTAGATAAGGTCATATAATTCTTTGTTGTTTTCTAGATTTTTAGATAAATCATCAAATAATGTATTTTTTTCTTTCACCAACATCTGGACGGCCTTTTGGACCCCCTTTACTGTCCAATCTTGGTCAAGCTTCTCATCAATATATTTACATATTTTTGAGACTAAAAATGGATATCCGCTTGTATAGCGATAAATTTCTTCAGAGATAGCAGCAACCTCCATGCCGGTACGATGGTCAGCCTCATATTCATCTAACATGGTGGATATTTCTTGCGGATGAAACGACATGTCTACTTCGAAGTCTACCGCTATGTTCCATGGTGAATTAAATATTTTACCTTCTGTCGATGCAGGAGTATGGTTGCCTTCATTTATTAACTTCAATTTGATGTTTTTTACATCATACACACCCGCGAGAATCACGCTGTGAAACGTCTCGTCTCTATTCCTTTGCCTAGACAGGTATTTGCTCCTGAGAACACCTAAGAAATTGATAAATACTTTGTTGTTACTGATTTTTTCCACTTCATCTATCATCAATATGACTTTTCTGCCTTCGCACATGTCGGTAATGTGTTCACTTAATAATTCAAAATTTACGATACTCGTATCAAACCATTTTTTCTGATACTCCTTCGTTTCAGATGTGAATCGCAGTGCCTTTGAAATTTTTTTCAATAGTGTTTGGCAAAAAATTTCTGCTGTGCTAAAACTTTCGTCTCCTAGTTCCTCAAAGCTAATGGAAATGACAGTGTAATCATCTTCCAACATGGTTTCTAAGGCAGCCAATGTTGTCGTTTTACCGTATTGTCTGGCACGGTTGATGGTAAAGTAGTCTCCTTCATTTATTAATTCAACGATTTCTTTCAACTTATTCCCAATATCAACCATATAGTATTTCGACGGGACGCATATCCCTGTCACATTAAATTTGCGCATATTGAATCTCTCCATTCTACAATGTAGCAACCGTCATTATTTATGTACAGTATAACATATCCCGAATCAAGTACTGAAGAAGGCACTTACGATTTCTTCATGTTCAAAACTTCATAAGAAAAACGCCCAGGTATTTTTAACTCTGGACGTTTTTCTATGCTAACTAGTATCTGGAATCCTATTACTTATAAGGTTATTATGCCGCCTTTGGAACATTACTTCCTACTTACACTTCCACATTCCTGACACATTTATCACCAACAAATACCAATGCCCATTTCTTCAAGTTATCCATCCCCTTAAACTTAGGAGCAGCGCTATATTTTGCTAACTGTCCTTTTGCATCGGCAAGCTGTTTGTTAATATTAGCTTCCGTACCATCTGATTTGGATAGATATTTGAATTCAATCATGGCATAGTAGTTTACATTTACTCCTGATTGCCTCATTAATTGAAGATCAACATAGCCCTTGTTCGCTTCATTCTCACTCTCTACCACGTAATAACCGGCAGGCATACAAATCGCAAAGCAGATTACTTGTAATCGCTTCTCATCCATACCGATTGCATCACGATTCGACATAGCGCTAAGAATTGTTTCGAGACAAGCTACTAACTCGCTATTATCGCCATCCTTAGCAATTAACCATAATGCATCACGATAGTCCGTCGTCTCTAGATTATATTGGTACTCTTCCCTTAACATCTCCTCAAAGTAGCTGAAGTACAATTCCTTTACAACATAATTAGGAATCACAAGATCGAGCCTCATACCATCAAAACTACCAATCGTTAAATATCCTAAATAAAACAGCAGAGACCGAAAATCATCCTTATCAAAGCGTTTTTCTAAGCTGAATTGAGGTGTAATAGCCGCATACTGTGGCTTCCCTTCAAGAATCTCCTCTACAACCCCATAGTTTGATGATTTATCCTTTAAAGCAAACATCTTAGCCATCTTAGAATAGTCACTAGCAATGCTCGTATCAAGAAGCTCTCTCGGCGGCTTGTTTAAAACAGAATACTCCGCTAAGTATCGCAATGTCATATTACTGTTGAAAATCCGCTCACTCGCATCCTCGTTGAAAAGATACCCGTTGTAATAGCGCTTCATTTCACCGAAGATTTCTTCCTTTTTCACACCGGTTAAATCTTTGCTAAGGGATTTTTCAATCAGCCAGTGAACGTCTTGAGTGGTGAAACCAAGGGATTCATTAAACCAATAATGCCTTGTAAGATCTGTTGCAATATTAAAACCACTTGTTAAGCTATCCAAAGTAATCGGGCTTACGCCAGTAGCGAAAAAACGTTGAACCAATCCGTTAGCTGTTTGTCTCTTAATCGCCTCATACCACTTTCGGACAAAGCCAGTTTTTGAAATAAGCCTAGAAAATAAATCTGTTTGGAAGCTCAGCAGTTCATTGGCAAAATGGTCATACTCATCTATGATGATAAATATTTTTCCATCCCTTTGAGCAGAGAACTTCGTCATAAAATTTGTGAAAATCTCAGCCGGCTCCCCTTCCTTTTTATAATCCGGATTTAAGTTGTATTTATCACAAAATTTTTCAAAGCTATCCAGTGTAGATTCCCTGAAGCTCCTAACTAATTCTGCTTCAGAATCAGTTCTTAAAGCGGTAAAATCAAATTTCAGCACATAGTAGCTACTTCTATCTTCTGTAGGATTTTGACCAATATAAGTATTACCAAACAAATATTCAAACTCATCCTTATGACTGATGCAATAATAATACTCAAGGGTAGAAGTAAATAAGGTTTTCCCAAATCGTCGCGGTCTTAATAGAAACGCGTAGGATGCAACTTCCTCCAGCTTCTCAATATACGCAGTCTTGTCCACATACAGAAAGTTCTTGTCCACAATTGTTCGATAATCACTTACCCCTAATGGAAGACGTTTTTTCTTTGTCAATTTTGTCCACCTCACTTTTTTAGATTTTCTCGTTCCGAATCCATGTGTCGTTCTATTAAGCTACATTATATTGGCTTGCCTCACAGTGCAATGATTCATGAAATGAATTGAGTTTCGGAAAAAGATTTGGATTACTTAAAAGAAGAGCAACGCATTTCTATTAGTGTTGATTGGAAAACAGATGAATTATCATCATGTAGATATCTTGTAACCAACTACAGAAGCATCCGGAAACTTTTTGTTTCGTTTTACATACTCGGAACTATTATTATAGGCTATTTAGCAGTATAGTAAGGGTTATTTATCTGGGTTACAAATTCTTTCTTCATTTTTGTGACTTTATCAGGATTCACACCTAGTATTTCGCCATCGTCTCGAACGCCAAGAAAGATATAGCCACCCATTGTATTTGCAAATGATACAACTGTCCCTCATCATCTTCATAAGTTCATATTACTGCAATTTAAAAAGATTATCCATCACGATAAAATTTTTCTGGTTCAAACTCCATCATGCACAGTTGAGTGAAACGGCAACGAATCTTGCTTCCATCTCAAAGTTATTTGTTTATTTCAGGCTTATCAGTTCTACCGACAAGATAGTCGATAGATACGTCGAAATAATCGGCAAGAGCAATTAATTTATCACAACTTGGCTTTACTTCCCCATACTCAAAAGATTGGTAATTTCTCTTAGATACCTTTATAGCAGTGAATACTTCCTTTTGAGTAATCCCCCTTGTCTCTCGAAGTTCTTTCAGTCGAATACTAATCATTATGCCACCTCCAAAAAAAGTTTATTGAGATATTGACACACTCAAAAATAAGTGATAATATCAAAAACAACAAAGGAGCTAATATTAGCGCCTCATTTATATGGCAGAGGATAAGGAAACTTTTCATGCCGAAAAGATTCACTCTACATCTTTTACATCCATTCAAATAACGAAAGAGGTGTTGCTTATTTATTATGAAAAAATATAAATATCACTTATTACTCCGTCTCTATGCCTTCGCGTAATATAAAAATCCCTTCATCAGACAGAACATTTGCAATTTTCTCTTTACCATTCAACATCACTAAAAGGAAAACATATCAAAATCGAAGAACTATTTTCACGCCAATAAAAATAGCTCTTCTCGTTTGAAAGACAGATACTTTCATTTTACAAGATTTGTAAGCCTTTTTGTAGTTATTTATTTGTTTATTCCAGAATCATCGTTCTACTTGTAGATGTAACATAACACAATCCACAAAAAAGGAGCATGTAAAAATGGGACAAATCTTTATATCATCAAAAAAAGAACAACATCAAGTCAACAAAAATATCTATGGACATTTTGCTGAGAATATAGGACGTTGTATTTATGATGGATTTTGGGTGGGGAAAAACTCGAATATCCCTAATCATAACGGAATTCGTTTAGATGTGATAGAAGCGTTAAAAGAACTAAATATCCCCGTATTACGCTGGTCGGGTGGCGGCTTTGCTGACGAATACCATTGGAAAGATGGTATCGGGCCAAACGAACAACGAAAAACCATTGTGAACACTCGTTATGATGACGTGGTAGAAAACAATCACTTTGGAACACATGAGTTTTTTGATTTGTGTGAAATGCTCGATTGTGAGGCATATATTAGCGGTAATGTTGCACAGGAGATGCCCGAGTGGATTGAATACATGACCTCTGAAAGTGAATCATCTATGGCTCATGAACGTAAGAAAAATGGACGAGATGAACCATGGGAAGTAGCATTCCTTGGTCTCGGTGATGAAACCGGAGGGCGTGGCGGAAACATACCTCCTAAGTATCATCCCGATATTTACCAGCGTTACCAAGCATATGCGAGAAATGATATAGATTCTTCTATTTATAAAATTGCTTGTGGACCGAGCATGGATAACCATTACTGGATGGATGTATTAATGAGAATAGTAGGACAGCATGTAGATGGTATATCCCTGCATCACTACCTTCGTACAGGAGATTGGGAGAATAAAAGTTCAGCATTCTGTTGCTCTGAAAAAGAATGGTTCACATTCACGTCAAGAGCAGAGATGATGGAAGATTCAATCATTGAGCATTGTGCCATGATGGATAAATACGATCCAGAGAAACGAGTAGGCTTGATTTTCGACGAGTGGGGTTCATGGCTAGCCGTTGAACCAGGAACAAAACCAGAATCCTTGTATCAGCAAAATACGATACGAGATGCAATGATAGCAGTGATTATTCTTCATATTTTCCAAAAATATGGAGACCGTATCGTCATGGCAAATATTGCCCAAACTGTCAATGTTTTGCAAGCATTAATTTTAACAGATGATGAAAAAATGTTAAAAACTCCCACATATCATGTGTTTGAGATGCTCAAAGACCACCAAGATGGAATGCTGTTAGAAACAAGGGAAAAGCATCTATCTGAAAATATTAGCAGCTCTGTTACGAAGAAAGGTGATACAATGACCATTTCTTTATGTAGCTACAGCTTAGACACCTTTAGTATCATTGAATATATTCTGGAAGATGGTGTATTCGCCGAAAAAGATATTCAAGCGTATGCTTTAATCGGAGACAAGATGGATGCTCAT
>DAIDKD010000013.1:0-6759 GCA_027451065.1 Bacillaceae bacterium
ACTAATCAAAAAAATATATAATACGTTACTAACTAGCGGTAGAAACTTTCATGCGTTTGTCGTACCAGATAGTGCAATCTTTTGACTAAAAAACGTGTTATGTGGAACAGGAGAATAAACTTCTTTTCAAGACAGTTTCTCTCCATACTTTTGCAATTTCTCTCCTACACTACATTCATTTACACAAAAATTATGAGCATACGCTCTACTGTGAATTTGACAGAAATGCTGGTATAGCATACAATCTTCGCAATATAATTGAACAGTATTATGGACTTCTGTTCTGATTTGTTTTTTATTCATCTCTTATTTTCTCCATCTATGGATATGTGACTGTAAATATCTACTCCGCCTATCCCCTGTGTAGCTAATTGATGAGCTTCTTTATTTTCTTTTCTCGTAATGACCTCACAAATAGGTTGAATAGATTGCCTCTTTAGTTTCTCCTCAATCCGATCCAAGTATTTGGTAAAATTTTCTTCGTAGCATGGCCATTCACCAGCGATTTGATTCAGCACAACTTGGGAATCTCCTCTGAAAATAACATCTTGATGAAAAACAGAGAGCTCAGCTAACTCATGAAGACTCAATTCAAAGGCTGCGTATTCTGCCTCATTATTATTTTCTAATCCTTCCAACTGGCTATTTCGTCGTATTCGATACGTTGCTCCAGATTGTTTATAATAAATACATACACCGATACCGGCAATTTTCGTTTGTTTATCGTAACCGCCGTCAAAGTAAACAATTACTTCATGTGGCTCTGTTTCAATTTCTTTGATAAGCTTCTTTAATTCTTTTTTGTTCCACTGACTACCTTTTTGATCAATAAAGAACATTTCTCGCACACGGTTCGTCTGTTCCATATCTTCGGCTAGATGAAGAGCCTGGTCTATAGAGACAAATTCAGATGTTAACATTATTCGGTCTTTCTTCTTTGATTGATAACTCCAATGTATAGAAACTTTCATTAATGACACCTCTTTTTTTATTTAAGGGATTCATGCTTTTATTTTTATGCTACAATAATAGTATATTTTTGTTAGGAGGAATATATCTCATGATCCAAATTGAAAATGAACATTTAATTGTGCAAGTAAAACCTGAAGGAGCTGAATTAACAAGTATTCGCTCTAAAAAAGATGGAACTGAATACCTTTGGAATGGGAATCCTGAATATTGGAATCGTCATGCTCCTATTCTTTTCCCGATTGTCGGGCGTTTAATCAATAACACATATTTTGTTGAAGGAGTGGCTTATGAGCTTCCTCAACATGGCTTTGCCCGCGATATGACATTTGATATTGTTCAACAGGAGTCAGATAGTATTTCTTTTTCTCTTCAGGCTGATGAAGAAACATTACAGAAATACCCTTATCAATTTACTCTTATTGTAACGTACATATTGGTAGAGAACAAAGTAACAATTGACTACAAAGTAATCAATAATGATAGCAAAAATATCTATTTCTCTATTGGTGCGCACCCTGCTTTCAATTGCCCGATTGAAAAAAAGGAAGCATTTGAAGATTATTATTTCTCCTTTGCCGAGGAAGAAATAATGGAAACCTATGTATTAGATGGAGCGTATCGTAAACCAAACAAAGAAACGTTACTAGAACCAACAAATATGTTGCCATTAGCTGTAGAACTATTTAAAAATGACGCAATTATTTTAGAAAATATGAATAAAAATGAAATTTCCATTCGTTCTAAGAAAAGTGATAAATTTGTAACTGTTCGATTTGATGGGTTCCCTTATGTTGGACTTTGGTCTAAACCAGAAGGCGCACCTTTTGTATGTATAGAGCCTTGGTACGGTATTGCAGATGCCGTAGGGGAATCTGTAGAATTAAAAGAGAAGAAAGGAATTCAACAACTTGCAGTAGATGGAGTTTTCCACAGTTCCTACCAGATTGTTGTTGGGTAGTATAACGTTGAAAGAGGTGACTCATTTTTGATAAAAGTATATATAGACGGTGCCAGTGCGGGAAACCCGGGCTTATCTGGGGCTGGTATTTTTATGAAAGGGTATGGAGAAGCAGAACAATTATCCATTCCACTAGGAGTGATGGATAATCATGAAGCTGAATTTCACGCGCTCCTTCATGCCGTAAAAATTTGTAAGAAGCAGCAATTGTCTTCAGTCTCTTTTCAAACAGATTCCCAACTAGTAGTAGATGCAGTGGAGAAACGTTTTGTCAAAAATAAAAAATTTGCTCCTATCTTACAAGAAGCCATACCGCTCATTGATTCCTTTGAGTTATTCTTTATTAAATGGATTCCAAGTTCACAAAATAAAATGGCCGATAAGTTAGCCAGGGATGCTATTCAAAAACAATAAGAAGCAAAAACAGGAGATAGGACTAGTCCCATCTCCTGTTTTTGCACACAAAATAACCCACAATGCCGTCATCAATTTTAATGATATGTCTTAAAAAACCCGCTCTCACAGGTGGATGTCCACACGTACAACTCCATCTTCCTAGGAATAGGCATGATGTTATTGTCCAGATGTTGAACCTCCGTATCTCTTACGTTGGTTAAAGACATACCCAGGTAACGTACACCGTAGGAAATTTTGTAAAGCTTTTATTAAGCTTTTGATACTTATATTCTATCTGAATTCACTTCAAAATGCAACAAAATATACTATTTTTTCTTAACATCCCTACAAAAAGGGTTTGTAATACTTTCCTAGGAGTCATCAATTGAAGCAATCACCTTTCCTTCCTAGTTATAATTTTGTACAATGAAGCTGTCGAAATAATTCCAATAACGAGGTGAAGAAATAATGAACACAGAAAGAAATTACTCGGAAAGAAAGTTTTGGAATAAACTAACAGGGATGACGAAACAAACAGGGAAGTCTGCTGTTTATATAACCTTGTTGCTTTATTATGTACTACAAAAGCCACAACTACCTAAAAAAGCAAAAGCAATCATTGTAAGCGCTCTTGGATACTTGATTTTACCCTTTGATATTATTCCGGATGTTACAATCGGAATTGGATTTACAGACGACATCAGTATGCTGTTCAGCGCTTTCCTTGCCGTTTCTGTTTATATTGATGAGGAAGTAAAACAGCAAGCCAAGGCAAGATTGGCCAACTGGTTTGGTGATGGTGTAAACATTGATAATAAATATCGTTCTCATTAACGGACAGTCATCTCCCCTTCCGAGAGGTGTTTCAGCTTTTGAAATTCGGCTGTGAGAAATTGGTACATTCACCTAATTCTCACAGCCCACAGTACAGAGTCAACACCTTAATTACTATAATCAACTTGGCCGAACTGGCAGTACTTCCAAGACATCTTCCACAACATTTTTTGGAGTATCTTCTGATAGTAAAATTGAGATTTCTCCCTTATCCTCATTGGTTCGAATCAACCTGCCAATTCCTTGACGTAATCGTAACAGCATATATGGCATATCCACTTCTTTTTCAGGATTTTCCACACTTTTTCGCTTCGCTTCAAAGACAGGATCATTTGGCGGGAAAGGAAGTGACCAGATAATCACTTGGGATAACGACTCTCCTGGCACATCTAGACCTTCCCATAAACGAACTGCACATAGCACATAGTCAACGTTTTGCTGGAATTGTGATACCAACTGACTGATTTCTGCATCTCCTTCGTATAAAAAGATGTATGGTGATTTTTCTTTGTCCATATTCTTTTTAAACTGCTCCAGCTCTTTTTCTGTGCGAAACAGTACCAGTGTTCGACCTTTCATATCATTGATTTTCTTTATTGTATAGTTCATTTTTTCAGCAAAGTCCATGCAGGACGGCATGTGAATCACCATATTTTCTTCATAGTCAAAAGGTGAATTCACTGAAAATGATAAGTAATCTTTTACTCCTACACTAGAAGCGATGTAATCGAAAGAATGATTGTCCGACATTGTTGCTGATGAGAAAATATATGGAATTTTCCTAGAAAAAACATTTTCACGCAACACTTCCTCCACAGCTCTCGGCATAACAACTAATGTTAAGACCTCTTCATCCTCTGCCCAGGCAACAACATTTTCATCATAAAACAACAGTTTTAAGGCGTGTTCAATCATATCTAAATATTCATCCACTATTTTTAAATCATATTCATCAATTGTGTACATTTCACTTTCCAAAACTAGCTCATCACCGATTTTTTGTAACATTTGATACAATTTTCTTCCTTCAGTAATGAACTCTTCAGAAATATTTACTTTCATTCGATGAGAGCCTGGAATTTCTTCTGTACAATCAAAAAGTCTATCAAATAGTGTTGCATTTTGCTTAATTGCACGTTCAATTAATTGAGCAAATTGTTCACGAACATCATTTTGAAGGAGACGAGTTAATAGAGATTCCAATAAATTTTCCTTTAAACGATGGGTAAGTGCTTTTTGAGCTGCATATTCTACTAAGTGCCCTTCATCAAACACTACACAACTGCTTACTGGAAGAAGTGGTAATTGTCCCTCTCGTTTGCGAGAATCAATGGTCCACACATGTTCCATAAAGAAATCCTGAGAACAAATAATTAAATCAGCTGCTTTCCGATAATGATCTCTAGATAATGTTTGACCACAACGATGACGCAAATCACAAGTAAAACAATCACGATAGTAATCCCATGATACTTCCTTCCATTGCTCATCATTCAATGTTGGATAATCTTTGCGATCTCCATAAGGGTGAAACTTCTGTAGAACATCGCTTCCGTATACGAACTGCGGAAGACTTTCATGAAGTTCTTCTAAATGAGGCTCTGGAAATCCGCTCACAGCTTCCTCTAGTTTCTGCAAACAAAGGTAGTTGCTCTGAGATTTTGCCAATCGTACATCTACATTCAGCTTCAAAACACGAGAAAGCTTTTCAATATCTCCTTCTTTTTTGACAAGCTGTTCAATTAACGTTTCATCTGCACAGGCAATAATCGCCGGTTTTCCTATATACCTTGCGTAACAAATAGCATACAGTAAATAGACGAAAGTTTTTCCAGTACCTACACCCGCTTCAGCAAAAATGACCTTTTTCTCTTTTATAGCACGGTCAATTTGGAAAGCCATAAAAATTTGTTCATCTCGTAAATCAAAGCCTGCTTCCGGGAGAATATCATAAAAAACGTCACCTATCCACTCATTTAGCTTTTCATAAAAATTATCTTCTTTCCCCACTTCAAAAGGAAGTTTCTCACGAGTTAACATGTACTCTCTCCTATCATATTCAGCTTAGGTAACTAATTAGAAAAATTACCTTTGCTTTCTTGTTTTCTCTCAATCGTTTCACTTCATACTCTAGGTGGACGTTTCCCAAAATACTGATAGTAATCTGTTTTCATCGCACCATTATATAGTTTTCTCTTTTTCGAAGCTGGTTTGCCATATAGTTTTTCAAAAGCTTCATTATTTGTTAACACGTAAACAGACCACGTATCTAACGGTTGAAAAATCCGTCCCATGTCAGTATAAAGCTTCTCTACTAATGGACGTTCACTAAGTCTCTCCCCATATGGAGGGTTGGTTACAACATAGCCATACTCTTCCTTCGTTGTAAAATCTTTCAGTTGCATCTGTTTAAATGTAATAACATCTTGCAAGCCAATTTCTTCAGCATTTTTTATTGCTGTTTGAATCATTCGATGGTCAATATCACTTCCGACAATATTGAGGGGCTGGTCATACTTCGCCAAATCCTCCGCCTCTTCTCTTGCCATGCGCCAATATTTTTCATCGATGAAATTCCATTGTTCAGAAGCAAAATCACGATTTGCCCCTGGAGCAATATTTTGTCCAATTAATGCTGCTTCAATTGGAATCGTTCCAGAACCACAGCATGGGTCTACAAATGGTCGATCAGGAGTCCAATTGGTTAGCATAATTAACGATGCCGCCATTGTTTCTTTCAATGGTGCTTCCCCTTGATCCACACGATAACCACGCTTATGCAACCCAATACCGCTCGTATCAATTGTTAAAGTAGCAACATCCTTTAATAGGGCTACTTCAATTCGATATAACGGGCCTTTTTCTTCAAACCAGCTTACTTGTGGATTGGTTTGCTTCAATTTCTCCACAACAGCCTTTTTCACAATACTTTGACAATCTGACACGCTGAACAATGTCGATTTAACAGAGCGTCCAATTACAGGAAATTCCGCATCGGTTGGGATATAATCTTGCCAATGCAACGCTTTTGTTTTTTCAAACAGCTCATCAAAAGTCTTTGCTTGAAACTCACCTACTACCAATTTTACCCGATCTGCTGTCCGTAACCATAAGTTTGCACGACAAATGGCAGATACATCCGCTTCAAAAATAACCTTGCCATTATCTACCTGACATTCATACCCTAAGCTTCTAACCTCTCTTGCCACCAATGCCTCTAACCCCATCGCCGCAGTAGCAATTAATTTCACTTTTCTCATAACGTCTCCTATCGTATATGTATTATTTTATCTATATTCATTATAGCAATTATCTTCCAGAATTTCCGGCAGGTTTTGTATAGAAGGAGGGTTTTTACTTCATTGACGATATCATAAAGTGACACTTTTTTCAGCAAGGGATTTCTTTCATCTCCTACTGAAAATTACATGTAGCAAGTCCATAACGTTCTATAAGCCATGTTCTGTACCATTGTACTGCAAATGGGTATTACCCTCGTACTTTGGTGGCAATTATCTGTCTGCAAGTATCCACTTGCCTCTCTCTCTGTTCATTTCCTTCGAGAAAGTGCCCCTACCATAATTTGGGTTTCTCGCTCG
>DAIDKD010000013.1:6769-21610 GCA_027451065.1 Bacillaceae bacterium
CGTTCCACTCTTAAGATTTCTCTTAAGACTACGTCACTGTGGCACTTTAAAGGTAGTCATTCCATATCCTAATGACTTAGGAATTTTCCCTGCCGTTAGCCTATCTGGGCTACCCTAGCTTATTGTTTCGCTAGGCACGAACACTACAATCATCTCAGATTGTGCGAGCATGGACTTTCCTCTGCAATCATTTAGATTCCAGCAATTACCCGAACGTTATTGAACTGACATTCATAAGTATATAAAATGTGAAACAAAATTGCAATGGCAATTTATCCCGAATGAGCACCCCGTAAAAAAAACGAGTGGTTCAACTAATTATCAATGGGAGAACCATCCGTTGATAAAATTATTCATACAATTTGCTTCCAAATACGTGTTTCTCCAAATTGGAAAGGCGACGCAAAATATCTGGGTTTGTACTTGCGACCGGCTGTACTGGTGGTTTCATTTTTTGTTCTTCCACTATTTTTTGCAATCTTGAATTTTCTAATCGTAAATCTGCAATTTCTTTATGAAAAGCTTCATAGTCCTTAATGATTATATCTAGATATTTATCAACATCTTCTTGTTTGTATCCTCTTACGCCCACTTTAAATTCTTTCTCAAGAATTTTCTTTGCCGTTAGGTTTACTTTATTCGAAATCATATTATCACCTCAAATCATAGCTTGTTTACATATATTTCATTATAAGTCAATTTTTCCAAAAAAATGCTAATTTGTCAACATTTCTTATATATACTGTTACTTTTATTCTTTGATAAAGAATCTTGTTCATTCTAGGGTGGTAGTGAAGACACGGTCCTCACTACCACCCTAGAATGAACAATCACGACAAAACCACTAGGTGAAAGTTTTACCGGATTGCCCATTATTGTCTTTTCTCTACCACGTTATTTTTTCGACAAATCTCAACCCTGTCGATTGTTAGTACATTTTCTTCGTTTTCATTCCTGGATACATTGGCATTTCTTTTACTCCTGGTATAGGTGCTACTTGAGTTGGATAGGCTGGTGGCATCATTCCAGCACTCGGGTAACCACTATTACTTCCTCCACTTACAGGTGTAGGCATAGAAGGCATCATTGTGCTGCTGTATGGGTCAGCATAACTCGGCATTCCATACCCTCCATAAGCTGGTGTAATTCCTGTTGACGGTCCAATATCTACATTTTGATATGTGTTTGCAAAAGACGTAGAATGCGGATATAAATGGGTATGTTTCATAATATGATGGTTCACAACTGTTGTTTTTGTAGGATGGATATGCGGAACCAAAGTTGAAGAAAATTTATTTACATAACAATTTTTTGGCGGATGAACAATAGGTGGTGCTACACAGTCTGCACAAGGTCCAAACGGATTTCCATAAAACATATATACTCTCCTTCCCATCAATATAATTTAGCTTACACTTCTAAACTATGATGAAAAAGATGTACATGACTGTATAAATACCCATTTATCTAGATAAACCACATATAAATTACTTCTTTAAAACTGGTGAAGCCAATCACAGTTAGCATAAGCACTAAGAAAAAACTAATTAAGATTACTTTCGGTTTCACTGCTTCTTCTCTCCAATTTCTTTTTCTATTCCAATTCCATATTCTACTAAATTTTTGAAAAAGAAACAATGACTATTTTCTTGAATTAGCTGAATGAAACTTCTATTTTGTGAAAAATCCACCCATTTGCTTTATTAATCCAGTAATTTGATTCATTGTATTTACAGCTGTCCCGGCGGTATTTATCATTTTATTGATATCATAGTTTCCATCAGCAGATTTAAATTGTGAAAAAATATTTGGTATTTGTGAAGTTGACTTCTGTCCTTGTGTTTGTTTAGGGTACGGGAAAGATGGTCCCATACCTCCTAACTGTTGCGCCAATGGTCGATTAGGCGGATAAAAGGTTGGCTGTTGCAACATTTGCTGCTGCATCGGCTGTGGTATTTGTTGCTGCACTTGATATGCACTTGGCATTTGAAATAGATTTTGCTGCATCGGCATTTGTATCTCCTGATAAGGACGATTAAAGGAATAATTCATGTAAGGTACATTTTGCTGCGATTGATAAAACATCGGTTGTTGTACCGGACGGTAAAAAAATGGAGCATTCCGATTTCCATCACTCACATCGCCACCTCCTCATCATCCATCGTCTTGCTTCATTATCCTCGTTTCATTATATGTGATGATGAATCATTTTGTGTAAATTGATCCGGTATTGTGACCTAAAACTTTCTCTAACCTATCTTCTTCGACTCACTGATTGATGTATTTTCTTCCTGGCTGTGTATCATGTGTGAAAGGACTCGGTTCTCCACATAATGAATATGAAGGTCTGTTATTTCTAGTTTGTGAAAAAGCTGTTCAGATTCTTGACCAGCATTGGTCTTTATTTGCATCGACAATGTTCCCTCTATCAAATCAAGTTTATCTATCATAGAATCTATTGCTTGGAAGCATTCTCTCTTCTTTACTATATTCACAGAACTGACCTCCTCGGTTAAAATATCGAGTACTAGCGTCTATTCTCTACGCATCAAAAAGCCAAAGTCATCTCCTTGTAGGGTAATCTTCCCACCGTGAAGAAAAAAAGCGCCTTTAGGTACAAATAACATTTGCTAGTTGAAGCTATTCAAGGCGCTTTTCTTTATTAAGCTACATATTCTTCTTCTGTCCACAAATTCCTGCTAACTCCTAACTTTTACTTAAAACAAATACATGATATGTTACTACTGTATTACTCATTGTTTTATAGCAGTTTGTTTACTCTTTCAGCTGATTTTTGCAACGTTTGAAAAAAAAATCATTCCAAACATTTGTTTTTTTGTTATAATTGACTTTGAATGGTGGTGAAATTTTGTGGGAATAAACTATCCTAGCGGTAAAAAGTATACTTCCCAATCTAACTTACAACCTCAGAAAAAATTAAGTAATACATACAGTAATCGGGGGATGTCACTAGAGACGGATATCAATGAAACAAACTTATATTACTTGAGTCACAATCTTGCCTGCATACACAAGAAGCCCACTCCAATTCAAATCGTTCACGTGGAATATCCAAAACGTAGTGCAGCAGTAATTAAAGAAGCGTATTTCAAGCAAGCATCTACAACTGACTATAACGGTGTCTATAAAGGGAGATATATTGATTTTGAGGCAAAGGAAACTAATAATAAAACTAGCTTTCCATTACAAAATGTACACCTACATCAAATAACTCATATGATGCAGGTGCACAAACAAGATGGAATTACTTTTGTGATTATTAGATTTTCCAAATTAAATGAAATATATTTTTTAGATGCAAGTCATCTTTTCCTCTTTTGGAAAAGATATGAAGAAGGCGGAAGAAAGTCCATTTCTCGGGAGGAACTTATTGAATTTGGAGAAAGTATTCCAATTTCTTATCAAGCTCGAGTTGATTATCTTTCTGTTGTAGATCGTTTATACTTTTAAGTTTTGTTGAAAGGTGGAGATAATAAAATGTCAGAAAAATATAATTCTCGTATAGAGAAAAGAGAGCAAGCGAAGGAAGCAAAAGAAAAAAAGAAGAAAAAGAAAAACGCCTCTGATGACTCTGGAGCTAAAAAGCCAAAAATGCGCTTATGGAAAAAGATTCTTCTTATTTGTTTTACGCTAGGATGCTTAGTAATCATCGGCGCAGTTGGAGCTTTTTGGTGGATTGTTCAAGATGCTCCCGAGCTGGATGAGACTTTATTGAAGGCACCGGAATCCTCTGAATTACTAGCAAGTGACGGCACTGTTTTTGCAGAAGTAGGCGCTGAAAGACGCTATAACATAACTCTAGATCAAGTTCCCGATATACTGATAGATGCTGTGCTAGCAACTGAGGATGTGAATTTTTATGACCATTTTGGAGTTGATATTCCACGAACAATTGCCGCAGTTTGGTCAAATATTTTTGGGGATGGGATTACCCAAGGTGGTAGTACGATTACCCAACAACTTGCTAGAGGTGCCTTTTTATCACGTGAACAAACCATTCCAAGAAAAGTTCAAGAGTGGTATTTGGCTGTTCAATTAGAACAGAGGTTCTCAAAAGATGACATTCTCATGATGTATCTTAATAGAAACTTATATGGCGGAAATGTTTTTGGAGTAGCAATGGCTGCTCAGAGATTTTTTGGTTTAAATCCAGATGAATTAGACCAATTAACACTAGAGCAAGCTGCATTACTTGCTGGAATTCCACAAAGCCCTAACAGATTTAATCCATCTGTGGAAGATAACTTAGAGAGGGCACAAAATCGCCGTAATACTGTTTTGTCATTAATGAACAGACACGGTAAACTTTCAGAAGCAGAAATGCAAGAAGCACAAAGCGTACCAATTGAAGATACTCTAAATCTTCAGTCTCCGCCAAACGGGCAATTCCAAGCATTTGTTGATTTTGTCATTACAGAAGTTCAAGAAAAAACAGATGCTAATATTTTTGAAGATGGACTACAAATTCATACAACACTGAATCCTGAAATTCAACGAATCACGGAAGATGTTATTTCTACCAACGATTTTATCAACTTCCCTGATAATGATAACTTAGAGTCTGCTGTTGCCATTGTGGATACACAAACTGGTGCCATTCAAGCACTTGGAGCGGGAAGAAATTACCAAGCCGATGGGTTTAACTATGCAACAAGATCTAACCTACAACCAGGTTCTGCTGCGAAGCCACTATTAAGCTACGGCCCAGTTATAAATAATTTGCGATGGTCAACTGGTCATTTCCTTGTGGATGAAGAATTCTTTTATTCTAGTGGACAAGTAGTTGGAAACCAAGGCCGAAGCTACATGGGTAAGCAAACGATTCGTTTCCATTTAGCTCAGTCAACTAACGTTCCTGCAATCCTTGCTAATCAAGCTGCCGGACAGGAATATTCAGCTGACTTTGCTAGAAGCCTTGGATTGCCAATCGCTGCAGAGGATACTTTTAATGAATCCAACCCACTTGGTACAATGAGCACTGCTTCTCCTCTTAATATGGCAGGAGCATATGCTGCTTTTGGTAATGGCGGATTTTATATTGAACCTCATGCGATTACTAAAATTGTTTATGATGATGGAACTGAAAGAGATGTGACTCCTGAGCCAGTTCGCGTCATGGAAGATTTTACTGCTTATATGGTTACTGATATGCTTCGTGATGCTGTAACCTCCGGTACGGGAACGAGAGCGAATATTTCAGGTATTGATTTAGCAGGAAAAACAGGTACAACTAGTTTTAATGAAGATGAACGAATCCAACGTGGTATACCAAGAGGAGGCGCAAGGTCTGCATGGTTTGTTGGATACACACCTCAGTACACTGCTGCCGTATGGACTGGTTTTTCTGCAAACAGAACTGCAGAAGACTATTTAGATACTACACGTCGTCGATTCTCTCAAGAAATATTTAGAGAAATCATGTCGAGAGTTGCAACAAGTACTGAAAGATTTGAACGTCCAAGCTCCGTTGGAGAGGCCAATGGCGAGTTATACGTAGTCGGTGGTGAATCAGTGCCAGTAGCTTCACTTGACCCTGTAACAAATCTTCAAGCAAGATATGACGAAGATTCAGACAGCATTCAATTATCATGGGATCATTCATCTGATGCCAATATTAGCTTTAGAGTTTCTTATACAGTTGGAGGCAACTCGACAACTTTAGAAACTACAAGTGAAATGAGCGCTTCACTGTCAAGCCCTGAGGTTGGAAGCACATATACATTTAGTGTTGTAGCCATTTCAGGAAGCGTAACTAGCGATCCAGCTTCTATCTCAGTGACTATTCCTGGTGCTGTTGAAGAAGAACCAGAAGAAGATGAAGAGCCTACTGAAGAGTATGAACAGCCTACTGAAGAAGATCCTAGTGAAGATGATACCACTGATGAGAGTGGTGATACTGGTGATGATTCTAGTGACGACACTGATACTGATACAGGTAATGACACTGGTAACGACACTGGTGGCGACACTGGTGGTGACACTGATACTGATACAGGTAATGACACTGGTGGCGACGATACTGATCATGACACAAGTAGCGATACAGATGATACTTCTGACGGTGCAGCTGGTTATCGCACTGGCGACGACAATACTAGAATTACTCCACTTGATGGAAATGCTACCTCATTTTCTATACAGAGCTTTTTATTTACTGGAGCTAGACAAACAAAAAACGTGGGATATCCCACGTTTTTTGTTATTTCATTCTTTTTTTCCCTTCACGGCACAACTCTAATAATGGACAGCCTGCACAGGCGGGGTTTTGAGCTTTACAATAATATCTGCCAAAGAAAATCATTCTGTGGTGCGTTATCGACCATTGCTCTATAGGAATTTTTTTCATGAGCGTATTTTCTACTTCCATGACAGAATCTTTCCATCTGCAAATTCCTAAACGTTTGCTGACCCGCTCCACATGGGTGTCTACAGCAATGGCCGGGATAGCAAATGCAACAGACATAACAACATTAGCTGTCTTCCTTCCAACACCTGCTAGCTTTACCAATTCTTCTCTTTCTCTAGGAACTTCTCCATTGTACTCTTCTATAAGGGTTGTACACATTTTTTGAATATTTTTTGCTTTGTTTCGATATAGTCCAATTGAGCGGATATCTTGCTGCAATTCTTCAACAGGCACTTGAAGATAATCTTCCGGACTCTTATATTTTTGAAATAAACTTGCTGTTACTTTATTTACTAACACATCTGTACATTGAGCAGACAAACTTACTGCTATTAGTAATTCAAAAGGGTTCTCATAATTCAATTCACAGTGTGCATCAGGATACATTTCTCCCATTTTATCAATGCAATACATAATTTGGCTTTTCGTTAGCATTTTTCAACCTCCCTATTGCTCCAACCAGTTGTAAAACGGTACTGTCCCGCTATTTTGCGTTGATGGTTGCTGTGGGTTTTGGCGTTGGTGCTGTCTAAACTTTCTTCCTTGTTGTTGTGCTTGCTCCAACGTTTGAATGCCATTTTTTTTCCATTCAAATAGGATTCTATCTATATATCTAAAATTCAGCTTTCCACTCATTACAGATTCTCTTAACGCTGCCTTAATTAGAATAAGTGGATGCTGCTCTTGCTCCTCCCACATAACGAGAGTCTCACATTCAAATGGAGAGAGTGGTCGACCAAATTCTTTTTCAAAAATAGTATACAAACTTTCAGAGGTGTGTTTTTCTTCCTGCACTGTTTGTTCTTCCCTCATTAGATATTGTACTAACTTTTCCCACAATGGCTCGATAGAATATATTTCACTGATGAGCTGTTGGTTTTTCACTTGCTCAATCGTAAGAAATCCTGTCTGTATTAATCCCTTTAAAACCGCAGAACACTGTTCTATGTTGATCGACATTTTATCGGATATTTCCTCTATTGTAGGAAATTCATTCCCTCTTTCAATAAAGCGATATATGTGGAGCAATGTTAAGAACTCTGTTTCATTTAAACCTAATTGGGAGTAGTGATCCATTAACACGATAGGGATTGATAAATTTCCTTGTTTCAAAAACTGCATCATCATATTTTGATTCATATTCCATACAACCTCTTTTTTTGGTATTCAATAACGGGATGTGAGAAATGGACATTTTCTACTCATTTCTCACACCCCGTACATTATTGTAAAATCTTTAGTTTTCGTTACTGTTAGACTCCACGAAGCGTTTTATACGCACAATTGCCTCTTCCAAAGTATCCAAGGAAGTTGCATAGGATAAGCGAATATTATTCTCTGCTCCAAATCCAGTTCCTGGTACAACCGCTACTTTCGCTTCTTCCAATAATCCCTTCACAAAATCATCTACCGATTCATATCCAGTTAACTTTGTCGCTTCAGTTACATTCGGGAAAAAATAAAACGCTCCTTGTGGCTTGATACAAGTAAAGCCAGGGATTGCAATCAATTTATCATATATGATATTCAACCGCTTCTCAAAAGCTTGGCGCATTCTTTCTACTTCATCTTGAGAATCGTTATACGCAGCCAAAGTCGCATATTGTGCAATGGAAGTTGGGTTAGAGGTACTATGGCTCGCTAAATTAGTCATTGCCTTGATGATACGCTCATTCCCAAGAGCATAACCGATTCTCCAACCTGTCATCGAATGTGACTTAGATACTCCATTCACAATAATCGTTTGTTCTTTTAATTCAGGTGAAAGTTGCGCAATGGAAATGTGTTTGTTTCCATTGTATACTAACTTTTCATAAATCTCATCAGACACAATAATAATGTCATGCTTCAGGCACACTTCTCCAATTACCATTAGCTCTTCTTTCGTATAAATCATCCCTGTTGGATTACTCGGTGAATTGATAATAATCGCTTTTGTTCGTGGTGTAATTGCTCGTTCTAATTGCTCTGCGGTAATTTTAAAACTATGCTCCTCCAGCCCTTGAACAAAAACAGGATTCCCGTCAGCTAATCTTACTTGCTCAGGGTAGCTTACCCAATACGGAGTTGGAATAATCACCTCATCCCCTTCATCTAAAATAGCTTGAAAGAGCACATATAGTGCATGTTTTGCACCACTACATACAATTACTTCTGTTGGTTTATATTCCAATTGCTGGTCTCGCTTCGTCTTATCAATAATCGCTTCCTTGAGTAATAATAATCCACCACTTGGAGTATACTTTGTATAACCAGCTTTCATCGCCTCATAAGCTGCTTCTATAATATGTTCAGGGGTATTAAAATCTGGTTCTCCAGCTCCTAAACCTATTACGTCATGCCCTTGTTCCTTTAAAGCTTTCGCTTTCGCCGAAATTTCTAATGTTGCTGATGGTAATAATGCATTTACACGCTTTGATAATCTCATGATCCTTCTCCCCCTGCATCTACATTTATCTATATTTTTTATAGCACACGGATACCTATAAACTCACCTGTGTGAAAATCTAAATAATAATAAGTAAGTCTATCCTCATCATTTATATATGTGATTTCCCAAGTAGGTGAACCACCTTCTAAGCCTAATTGTACAGATAAGATTCTTGTAAAGCTCTGCCTTTCTTTCAGCAATTCTAATGCTTCTTCTTCTGTGAGACCGTCAGCCGCATCTACAATTACTACCTGTCCCTCCGCTTCAGGTACAAAAACAAAGACAGTAGTATCTTCCTCATCTATACCTTTAACGACAAAATATACTTCATTCCGAGCATACGTACTGGTTTCCAGCACTTCTATCAGATTCGCTTCCTCTGTTGCTATTTCTATTGCTTCTTCATGTCCTGCTGTTTTATTATACAATATTTGAGAATAGACATGATATCCAAACCCCGCAGCAAAGACAAGCAGTACAATAAATAAAATAATCCACTTCTTCATCATTTCACTCCACTTACTGTTTGTTAGGTTAATCTTTACATATTTTTCTTCTATTATCCCCTTCAGCATTGGTTATACTAAGATAACTGCTAATATCATTATATCACAAAATGGAACTTTTCTCAGTGGGAGTTTTTCATCTTCCACTGAGAATTAGTTGGAGTAATCAGCTATTCCCTTATCATTAGCAGTGTGAAAAAATAAAAATTTCCCTCCTACCCACAATGGAGAGCAATTCAAAAGTCACGACAAACGCATGAAAGAATGTTATATGCTTGCTTTGGATTTTCCGAAATATCTTTCTGTGCTATTTGAAGTATAACTGGTGTAATAGTATGAGAAATCTGTTGGAAAGTCTGGAGCCGTAGCCAAATCGGAACATGGAAGTGACATGTTTAGGGAAAATTTGAATTACTCATGGTTTGTACCTTGAACTTTAGGTACTTACCATGAGTTTGAACAATTTTCAGCAATGAGACTGAAGCGTTTTTCTTCAGGCTGCTTGCGACCTGTCATCTCCATGTGTAGATTTGAGCGGAGGCGGAAGATCTTTCGTCCTCTCACTAATCAAAAAAATATATGACACGTACTAACTAGCATTAGAAACTTTCATGGGTTTGTCGTGTGATTAAGAGAGAAATTCTTCCATTCTCACTACTAATTGCTCCAGATTTCCTTCGTGAATTGGAATAGATGGAATGGAATCTAAAAACTTCTTGCCATATGTAGTAGTTGTCATCCTTTTATCTAAAACAATGACAACACCTTTGTCATCTTTCGTACGAACCAATCTCCCAAATCCTTGTTTAAAGCGTAATATTGCTTGAGGAAGCGAGTAATCTCGAAATGGGTTTCCACCATTTTTTGTTATTCCCTCAATTTTCGCTTCTGTAATAGGTGCATCAGGTGGTGAGAAAGGTAAGCGAACAATTACTAAGCATTGCAGTATTTCTCCAGGAAGATCGACTCCTTCCCAAAAACTTGTTGTCCCAAATAGAATAGATTTTTTCAACTTCTTAAACTGCTTCATTAGTCTCATTCTACTGCCTGTGTTCACTCCTTGACCTAAAATGACAAACTCTTGAAGCTCCTTCATTTCCTTCGTCCATTCGTATGTGTCCTTCAGCATTTTTTGGGAAGTAAAAAGGACTAGCATCCTTCCTTTTGTTACTGCAACAATTTTAGCAATTGACAGAGCAATTTTTTCCGCGTAAACATTTGCATCCACATCTTTGATATTGGGCATGTCTGAAGGAATAAATAACTCAGCTAATTTTTCATAAGGGAACATAGAAGGTATTTCTTTTGTTATTACTTCCTGTTTATCTAAGCCGATTACTCCTTTTATATAATCAAACTTTTTATTTACAGTAAGTGTCCCTGAAGTGAACACAACACTTTTTTTCTGCTGGAAAAATTTTTCTTGAATAACCTTCGCAACCGAGACTGGTTGGCTATATATGTAAAAAGAATGAAATGTTCCCTTTACATCAAGTTCCATCCATGTCACCTCATTTTGCTGAGGTATGAGGAGTAATTCTTTTAAGGCTGTTCCTGTTTCTTCTAACGTTGCGATTGTAAAAAGCCATTCTCTTATGCTCGCATATTTCGTTCTGCTTTCTATTCCCTTTAATTCCTTCGTCAAGTGAAAAAAATTCTTCATTTGTTCTAAAATACGATGGGTTAATTCCATGATGATTTGCCATTTTTCATGTGTTTCTTTTTCAGTTTGAAATCGATAGGCTGCTTTGTTACCATCTATATTATTGAGCTGCTCCAATACATAATTGTACAAGAGATGAAATAATTCATCACTCTCAAATTTTAGCTCCCCTAAAGTTGTTTCCAGTTTTTGATACAGGGAAGAGTTGATTTGAGCAATTTCTTTCACAGTTGGCAACAGCTCTACAATTTTATTCATTTTGTAATAAAAACTTTTTGCAAATAACTTTTTTCCATACACTTTGCTAGCTACTTCTTCTACATGATGAGCTTCATCTAAGACGATATATTCACAAGCAGAAAGGAGTTTGTTTTCATCTGCTTCTTGAAAAAGCATCGTATGATTGGTAATAATCACATCAGCAATAAAAAGACGATTGACTGTCTTTTCGTAAAAGCATCGAGTTTTCCACGGGTTAAATGGTGACCTTGAGTAAGAATCTACACAAACTCTTTGCCAAAGCAACTCGCCACCACTGGGCAAATTTAATTCGTCAGCTTCGCCTGTCTCCGTTTCTAAAAGCCAAACGAGTATTTTTGCTTTCGTTAATATGCTGTCGTAATTTCCATCTTCTTCTCCCAGGATTTGTTCAAACTTTTGTAAACAAAGATAATGATTCCGCCCTTTCAACAAAGCCACTTCAAAGGGAAGATTCAAAACTTTTTTCAGCAATGGTATTTCCTTTTCCATTAATTGCTGTTGTAGTTGTGTTGTTTTTGTACTGATGACAACCGGCTTTTCTGTTTCTTTCGCAAAAAAAACACTAGGCAATAAATAGCCAAGTGACTTTCCAATTCCAGTGCCTGCTTCTATTAAGGCTATCTGCTCACTAAGAAATGCTTCGTAGACTGTTTCCATCATCTCCATTTGTCCATCACGAACCTCAAAGTTAGGATAGTGCTTTGAGAAATCTGACATCAATTGTTTAGATAAATACTCGGTAAAAGAGGGTAGCTCTTCACCGTGGAAAGCAAAAGAAAAATTCCGTTTCTTTATCGCGATTCCTCGATAAACATCAAATTTTTTCTCATCTTCATTGACTCGTAACATTTTTTCAATGACAATTGCTGACACAATATCCGCTACATCACTCTGAAGATATTTACATAATTTCTGTAAAGATTGCAGTGTCACAAGAGGAAGCTTCCGTAACTTTTCTAAAAATAACAACAGCATCTCTGCTGTTGCATATGCATCACTATCCGCTTGATGTGGATTTTCATGATTTAACGCCTGAGCCACCGCTAAATCATCTAATTGATAGCTGTCCGCTGTCGGAAGGAGAATTCTGGCTAGTTCAACAGTATCTATTTTCGGACAAGTTAATTTACCATAGCCACATCTCTCTAGTTCTTCCTGAATAAAATTCCAGTCAAATGTAACATTATGAGCTACAAAATAAGCACCATCTAAAAGAGACAAGAATTCCTCGGAGACTTGAGAAAATGTAGGTGCATCAGCAACCATCTCATTTGTTATCCCTGTTAGTTCTGTGATAAAAGGTGGAATATGTTTTTTAGGTTGGATAAAACTAGAATATGTTTTCGTCATTTCACCGTTTTCAATTACCACTGCCGCCAACTGAATGATGCGGTCATCCTTCTTTGCTGCATTTCCTGTAGTTTCAATATCTACAACTACAAATTTTTTATCCACCATTTTCACCTCTCCTACTTGTTAGGTTAGCTCAATATCTGCTGAGTATAGAGAATGAATTTTTCCAGATTTGTCTTCTAGTAATAATACACCCTCTTCGGTAATCCCTACCGCTTTGCCAAAGATGACTTCCGTAAGGGTTCTTGCAACAATTTCTTTTCCAATGGAAATAGAATACGACTCCCACATTTTTTTTATTTCAGTAAAACTTTCATCAAGGTATTGACGATAGAGAGATTCTAGAGAAGTAAAAATTCCTTGCATTATTTTTTCCTTCTCTACTTTCTCACCTAATTCTATTCGCAGTGATGTTGCTATTTCCTGTACTTCGTTGGGAAAATCTTCTTGGGCAGTATTTACGTTTATGCCGATACCTAAAACAACAAATTGATTGCCATTTTTATCACGGTGAAGTTCTGTTAAAATTCCTACTAGTTTTTTCCCGTTTATTAAAATATCATTGGGCCATTTAATATCTGGTCTTATTCCAGTTTCTTTTTCGATGGTTTGCACGACTGCAACAGCTGCGACTAGTGTTAATTGAGGGTATTTTTCTAACGGCACTGTAGGACGCAAAATAATACTCATAGCCAATGAGTCACCATATTTCGAATGCCATTTCCGCCCCATTCTTCCTTTTCCAGCTACTTGTTCTTCAGCTGATACTACTACACCTTCTGCTGCACCTTCATTTGCTAAAGCAGTTGCAATAGTTTGGGTGGAATCTACTGTTTGCTCTTGATAAACGATATTTCCTATTTTTCCCACGAAAGTACAGCCTCCTTTATTTCCTCTTTCTCATTTTGCAAAGTTCCATTCAAAACCTCTTCCTCTATTCGTTGAAGATACACTGCAACCCATGATCCGCCTCTTTTTTGAAGCCATTGTAATAGTTCTTTCCCGGTGACAGCTAAGTCTTTTTTGCTTTTAACAGGGAGTTCTTGGTATTTCTTCAACAAGGTTTCATGGTTTGATTGTTGATTCTGATAGACTGATCGCACCTTCTCTGTGGACTCAATCATTTCTGGACCAAACTCATATAATTTGAGTTTGGTCCAGTTTTCTTTGTGCAGATTTCTCACGCCTTCCACAATCAAGTGAATTTCCTTCATCTGCTTCGTTGGCAAACGCCAGCTCTTTAAAAAACAAGTAGGCTCCTTAACCTCTAGAACTAGTAAAAACAAGGCCCATCTCTCAACTAATTTGTCAAGCTTCCAGCAATCATAAGTGGATAAACACTCCATTTTTTGTTCATAGGATGCCATATTAGGTAAGTATTTACCTAGACCTGTTGCCACAATCAAAGTATATACTTTATGTACATAATCTCCCATTAGTAACTTTTCAAACTCTCCCGTGATCCTTTCCACTGAAATATGCGCTAGGAGAGGAGCTAGTTCTGAAATAGATTCTTTTGTTTTCTCTTCAATAGAAAAACCTAAAGTACTGGCAAAGCGAAGAGCTCGCATCATACGCAAGGCATCTTCAGAAAATCTTTCTGAAGGTTCTCCTACTGTTCGGATTACTTTCCGTGCAATATCATTTCCTCCTTCAAAGAAATCAATCAGCTCACCTGTCGTTGTCATGGCAATGGCATTCATCGTAAAGTCTCTTCGCTTCATATCCTCTTTTAAGGAGCGGACAAATTGGACATTGGCAGGGCGACGGAAATCTTCATAATCACTCTCTGTTCGAAAAGTAGTCACTTCATAACCAAGCTTTTCATGAAAAATCAACACCGTTCCATGCTTCAATCCAACAGGAACATATTTTGGAAAAATCATCATTACTTCTTCCGGCATGGCTGAAGTAGCAATATCTACATCGTGGATAGCACGAGCCAATAAGTGATCCCGCACACTGCCACCGACAAAATATGCCTCAAACCCTCGATCATGTAATTTCTGCAAAATCGGTTTAGCAGCTTGAAATTCACTTTCCATCTTTGTTACCTACTAATTCAGCATAAATTTGTTCGTACTGTTGAACAATAACATCGGAGTGAAAAGATTCACTCACTTTTTGGATAGAGGCATCTGCCATTTTTTGATGTAACAATTCATCTCGTAAAATACGGATGGTTTTGGCGGCAACCTCC
>DAIDKD010000014.1 GCA_027451065.1 Bacillaceae bacterium
CTCCACTTACTAAGCTTAAAAATAGACAAGCACCAATGGCAATCATCAGATAATTTTCAAAAATCCGCGTTAATCGAGCAATTTGTAAGATGAACGGGAATTGGACATTGTCGGAATAATCAGCGAGGAGAGCATCCACAACACCGTCAATTGTCTCCACGCCAACCTCATCTCGACTAGTTCCGATTTCTACTAAGTAGTCATCAATATTATCGTTTAATGCTTGGGTCATTGCTTCTAAATCAAGGGAGTACAGTTGTGCAGCAAAAGCACCCTCGATATAGTTGTTCACATCATTGTATACATCATCAGGTGTAAAAACCCCTGTCAAAATGGTACTTGGCAGCCCTGTTGGCAATAAGGTATCCTCAGAACTGGCAACAATCTGCTCATACACACCGGCATGAAAGTCCGATGTTCGTAAACTATCAACAATGCTCCACCTTGAAAGAAAAAAGAAATAAAAAATGAAAATACTAAAAGCCCCGAGCAAGAAAAATGATTGAAAGAACGATAAAATATAACAAAAAATCTTTCTTTCTGTTTTTTTACTTCGTTTAGCCATTTGTCTCAACCCCGGTAACAGTTGGTCCGCTTACTTTTTCTGCATAAACAAATAAGCGCTCTGGTGAAATCCCGGTAATTCCACCGATTCCACCGAAAGGATAACATGTATACATAACCAACAGTTCTTTCTCAGTTTGTGCCAAATCGAATGCAGACGGATCATCGTAGCGTAGCACTTGAATGTCCGTTACTTCATACTCGAAACGACCGTAATTTGTTCGAATTTCCACCAAATCCCCTAATTCAATGTCTTGAAGAGGGAGGAAATGTGTTGTATTGTGTGCAGACATCAACATCGTTCCGCCAAAACCGGGTAGAAAGCTACCGATGAAGTGACCAACACCATGTCTCATAATTTCATAGCTGTCACCCCAATAGACAGGAGCAGTCAGTCCGATGCGAGAACTATTGATCTCCGCGTAGTGAGTACCAAAGGAAGGAATATCTATCTCCGAAATATCAACGCTCGTTGGATTGGTGTCGCCACCTTCAAAAACGGAGGTGAGCTCTTGAGAGAAGTCTGGTCGGTCACTGGCGATGACCAAATTTGCAGCGGCATAGACAACATCATAAAAAGGAGACAATGCAAGAGCCATCAAAGAATAACCAGTTATCATAAAAATTAATGGCATACAGATATATGCCATTAATCTCTTTGTACGTGATTTCATTTCCTTATCTTACGTCCGCTACAAATAAATTTCTTTTCTTTGCAACGACTCCACAAGCACCAACTGCTCCCGTAAGTCCTAAAAGAACAACAGCACTAGCAGTTACTCCTAAACCAGTTTGCTTAATTACATTATCACCGTCAACAACAACCTCGCCAGAGTCGCTAACGATTGTGATAACTGGTAGCCCGCTACTAAGATCAAAAGAAAGTGTTAAGCCGATAACTGCTGCAGCGCGTTGAGCCAATTCTATCAATTGGTTCAAAAAAGACTGAGGCATTTCACTGAACGAAGAAAATCCGCCGTTTATAACCAAGTCTCTTGCTTGATTGATGTAGCCGATAATCTGATTAGCCTCACTGCTCGTTAAATCTACGTCAGCACGCATCACATAAGTTCTCGCTTGATTGATATACTGTGCCGGCAGACTTGTTGTCCTGCCTTCAAGCTGAATCGGCTCAGACAATGCATCCAGAATTCTTTGCTCGTGGGCATTGATTCCAGATGAGGCTGATGCTGAAAGTGGTATTGCTACAAGTAGAGCTAAAACCATTAACATGCTTCCAAGTCTTTTTAATACTTTCAAAACCTCCTCCACCTTTCCCTTCATAATTATGAAAATAATATAGTACAGCAATTGTACTGTACAATACTATACTTCTTTTTAGATTAGCATGTGAAAGGAGAGGGTGTCAAACGGATTTTCTCGTTTGAAAAGGAATGTAGTTATTCTGAAAATGAAAGTAAGTTTTTCCACTATTTTATATAAAAAAAGCAAACCGTGGAAAGAAATCCTGTTACTTTTATTGCCAATCTATTTTTTTTCGATAATAATCGACAAAAAATTAGATTGGTAATAGTAGTATTTTTTTGAAAATTCTTTGCAACAATAAGGTTTTTCTGATGTCTATGATTGTTATCGACAATTTTCGAAAAAGGTTATTCGACAAAATGCGACCAAGACGTCAGTATTTGTCTAACGTTTTTATTGGATTTTCTTATCTACGAAAAGCTATAATAGAGCTATAAGAAGGGGGGGACTGTCTTTATATAGAGAAAATGTTCTTGGGAAATAACTGAATGATATTTCGGTATATTTCCATGAACGGATAATTTTATGAAAAAATAACGTTACATAAGGAGGAAGCCATGGAAAAGACAATTGATTTACAGGACCTATTCAATCCATTGAAAAGGAGATTCTTTCTCATCATAGCTACCGGTTTACTAGCTGTTGGAGTCACTTGGGTCATCAACCATTATTACTTTGTACCAACTTATAGAGCATCGACAGAATTAGTTGTCAATAGTGCTACTGCTACGGAGAATGGAAGAACAGTTACAGCAGACGCTTATAGTGGTGTACAGTTGATTAATACGTACACGGACATTTTGAGAAGCCCAGCAATTTTGAATATAGTTTCCGAAGAATTAAACTTGAGTGAATCAGGGGAAGAGTTGCGAGAATCAGTTACTGTCACAAACGAAACAGATTCACAAGTTATGACACTGAAGGTAACAAATGAGGATCCAGATCTAGCGTGTGATATTGCCAATACTACAGCAAGAGTGTTCCAAGAGGAAATTGACGGTATCTTGAATGTAAATAATGTGAGTATTCTTGCAGAAGCAACACACGCACTAGCAGTGGGACCAACTTCTATATTTAACATGACTACTGCTTTTATAGTAGGTGCAATAGCTGGTATAGGGATGGCGTTTTTACTAGATTATCTAGATAAAACAGTGAAAACAGAACGTGACATCGAGAAATTATTAGGAGTACCAGTATTAGGTGCTATTCCAGGGGTGAAGAATTGGAATGGGAAGTAAGAACTTAAATATCAAGAAGAGGTGAAAACATGATGAATAAGAGAAAAAGAGTTGATGACAACTTAATCACAAGGAGAGACCCTAAATCACCTATTTCAGAGTTGTATCGTACAATTCGTACGAATATTGATTTTTCTATGATTGATAAACAATTGAATACTTTGATTTGTACTTCGGCGAAGCCATGTGATGGAAAAACAACAACTCTTACAAATTTAGCTGTGACATTTGCTCAACAAGGGAAAAAAACCTTGTTTGTTGATGCAGACTTACGGAAACCTACAGGGCATATGACATTTCAATTGGAAAATGACTATGGTTTAACAAATGTATTAACAAAGAAAAGTACATTAAAGGAAGCAGTTGCAACGACAGTGATTGAAAAATTAGATGTATTGACGTCAGGACCTCTTCCACCGAATCCGTCTGAGTTATTAGGATCTCAAGCAATGAAAGAGTTAATGAGGGAGATGGCTGAATCTTATGACTTGGTGCTATTTGATAGCCCGCCAGTTGGTGCTGTAACAGATGCCCAAGTGCTCGGTAACTTATGCGATGGAGCATTATTGGTAGTTAGGAGCAATTCCACAGAGAAAAGTCAGTTGGTAAAAGCGAAGGAATTGTTGGAACAAGCAAATATCAACATCATCGGAACAATATTGAACGATAAAAAGAAAGATAATACGACTGTCTATTACTATTCCGACCAGAAAAAAGCAAAATAGGGTGAAAGCATGGAATGACGTGGTCAATTCGTTCGATATGTAGACAATGGAAGCAACTAATTGATTTTTTGTATAGGTGATGTCTCCTTTCACCTTTATCAATGGAGATACTCGGTCATGTTGTGGTAGGACTTCAACAATCCTGCTTAGACGTTTATCGTCAAGGGCATGGTGTGAGGTGGGGTTAGATGCCCTAATATTTTTATGATAAAAAGATAATTTTTTGTAAAGAAATACTAGCTGTTCTTAAAGGGGGAAGATCTAGTATTTTTTTCAAATGAAAAAGGAAAATCTGCTCAGTAGGGAAATATCTAAACTGTTGTTAGAGGGGGGGAGAGACATGGGGTATCGAAAGCGGCTATTCCTGTTAATTATGTTAGACTCGTTTATTATTTTCATTTCCATCTACATGAGTAATTTTTTATTTTTATGGATGGAAAAGGATACGACGATTGTCATCGTGAGTTCACTGTTGTTACTTGCGTTTCATAATATATTTGCAAATATATACGGTCTATACAGAAAAGCGTGGGAATACGCAAGTATCCGTGAAGTATGGCTCATCTTTATATCAGTAACGTGCTCTCTGCTAACTACTGTAGCAATTCAAATGCTACTGTTTGGACAGTCTTACAACAGAATCCTTTTTGTTACAGGATTGTTACAGCTTATGTTCATTGGCGCATCTCGTTTGGTATGGAGATTGTTTCGAGAGAGATTGATCCAAACAAAAGAATTTCAAAAAAATACCTTGATTATTGGTGCTGGTTCTGGAGCCAATATGTTGGTGCGGCAATTACAAAAAGATAAGCATTGCAAGCTAAAGCCAGTAGGTTACCTAGATGACGATCCGGCAAAGCAAAGGCTAGAAATTCTAGGAATCCCAATTTTAGGAAATATTTCTCAAATAGAGGATATTGTATTAGAAAAAGAAGTCAGCCATATTATTATTGCCATTCCATCACTAACAAAAACGGAATTGTCTGACATCTATGCGAAATGTTCTAAAACAAAAGTAAAAACACAAATTTTACCACGAATAGAGGATATTGCAGAGGGGAAAATTGGAGTTTCTCAATTAAAGGATATTTCCGTGGAGACTTTGCTGGGGCGTGAAAGCATCGTGTTAGATAATGAGGAAGTTTCTGCGAAAATTCAAGGAAAAACCGTCATAGTGACAGGAGCAGGAGGCTCTATCGGTTCAGAGATTTGTCGTCAAATCATGAATTTTGCTCCTGACACCATCATTTTGCTTGGTCATGGTGAGAATAGTATTTATACAATTGAAATGGAATTGTTAGAAACATATGCTGAGCATGATACAAATATCATCACGAAAATTGCAGATGTTCAAGATAGAAACAAAATATTTGGAATCATGGATGAATATCGTCCGGATGTGGTGTATCATGCAGCAGCGCATAAACATGTACCGTTAATGGAGAAAAATCCAGAAGAAGCGGTGAAAAATAATGTGCTAGGAACAAAAAATGTTGCAGAAGCTGCATCTCGTTTCGGTGTAGGAATATTTGTGATGATTTCAACAGACAAAGCAGTAAATCCAACAAATATTATGGGGGCAACGAAACGAGCTGCAGAAATGATTGTTCATAGTTTAAATTATATTAGTCAAACACGTTTTGTCGTAGTTCGCTTTGGGAATGTGTTAGGAAGTCGTGGAAGTGTTATTCCAAGATTCAAAGAACAAATTGCCAAAGGTGGACCTGTTACCGTAACCCACCCAGAAATGATTCGTTACTTTATGACAATTCCAGAAGCTTCACGACTAGTCATTCAAGCAGGGGCATTTGCCAGAGGTGGAGAGACCTTTGTATTAGATATGGGAGATCCTGTAAAAATTGTTGACTTGGCAAGAACATTAATTAGATTAAGTGGCTTTACTGAAGAAGAAATTGAAATCCATTTCTCTGGAATACGTCCTGGTGAGAAACTATATGAAGAATTACTAATGAATGAAGAAGGTTTGGATGCAACGACTCATCAGAAAATATTTATTGGGAAGGCTGTTCATCATAGATATAGTGAGGTAATCGAGAAGATAAAAATACTTGAGGCTGTTCTAGATGATGGTGAATTGGTGCGAGTGAAGCTGAAAGAAATGGTTCCTACTTTTGTGGAAGTACATGAGCATAAGGATGCCCTGCTAACCAACGAAATCGAAGGCGAGGAAACAACAGCAAGCACACCATATCAACTTCGAAGGGCTAACGCAAACTAGGAGATTGTTTATCAGTTACATAAAACTGATTCTGTACAGACTGATAGTAGGGGATTAAGGAGAGTGGTGATGATATGGATAGTAAAATATGCCTCGCCTCTCCTCACATGAGCGAAGAGGGGTATGAAATGGAATACATCAAGGAGGCATTCGAAACCAACTGGATTGCTCCGTGTGGTAAGAATGTCACCGAAAATCTTTTTCAAAATGGAGTTTGTCTGCCATCTGATACGAAAATGACAGATGAAGACTTACATCGAGTTGTGAAAATAATAGAGGAGAGGTGGTGTGTGTCTAGTGTTTTATAGAAAATACGGAAAGCGTATCATGGATGTTATCCTGTCCTTATCTGCTCTGATTGTTCTAAGTCCTGTAATGGTTATCGTCTCTCTTCTTATAAAAATAAAACTAGGAAGTCCAATCTTTTTTCAACAAGAAAGACCCGGACTAAATGGAGAAATT
This sequence comes from Bacillaceae bacterium, assembly GCA_027451065.1. GTDB lineage: Bacteria > Bacillota > Bacilli > Bacillales > Bacillaceae_G > DAIDKD01. The sequence goes on from DAIDKD010000014.1 coordinate 6,498, forward strand.
TTCAAAATATATAAGTTTCGAACGATGAAAGATGCAAGAGATGAAAATGGAGAGTTACTTCCAGATGATATCCGATTTACAGAGTTCGGTAACTTTTTGAGAAATACTAGCCTTGATGAAATTCCAGAGTTTTTTAATATATTAAAAGGAGATATGTCAATGGTCGGCCCACGACCGCTACGTGTAGAGTATCTTCCCTATTATAATGAAAGAGAGCAGCTACGTCATTCTGTTCTTCCTGGGCTAACGGGACTTGCTCAAGTGAATGGGCGCAATTCTATCTGTTGGGAAGAAAAGTTTGCTTATGATGTTAGGTACGTGGAATCCATCTCTTTCGTAGGAGATATTGCTATTATCATGAGAACAGTCAAAAAGGTGTTTGAGCGTTCTGATATTGGAGAGCGTGGGGTTGACAATATGATAGATTTTAACTTGTATCGACAGGAGCAGAGTACGCAAATGAAGAACGAATAATTCTGCTGAAGTGGGGGTGAGTGTGAAATGAAGAAAGAAATCGGCAGCGAATTTTGGACAGATGAAACGTACGAAAATTATCATCATAGTATGTTCACCAAAGATAGTCGTAAGGAAAAATTTCTTCTTTCTGGACGCACTGCATTAGATTATATTATTCAGGATGCTCAGGAAAGTTATCAGCTAGATGCCATATGGTTACCGTCTTATTGCTGTCACACAATGGTTGAGCCTTTCGTTCGTCATAACATAAAGGTAGAGTTTTACGATACCTTTTGGAATGGGAAAGAGCTAGTATTAGATATTCCTGAAATACAAGCACAGGACGCACTGTATATTATGCAGTACTTTGGGTGTATAAGAGATTATCCAAAGAGAGTCTGGAACATCCATGAGCAAGGGAGTTTGATCATTGAGGACAACACACATACAGCTATTTGTGAAGGTAATAAGGCTGACCTTGCAGATTACTCTTATGGTAGCTATCGTAAATGGGCATTTTTACCTGGAATTGCTTTGGCGAAAAAAGAGCACGGTGATTTTATCGTAACTGTTCCAGAAGAAATGAATGAACAATATTTGCGCCTCCGCAATCATGCCGCCCATCAAAAAGAGCGGTATATTAAATTAGGTGCAGTAGAAGACAAAGAAACCTATCTAGAAGAATTCCGCGTAGCAGAAGAGATATTAGACCATGACTATATAGACTACGCAGCCGACCCATATTCATTTGACCAATTATGTCATCTGGATATTGTAAGGATAAAAGCAAAAAGAAGGGAAAATGCTCGGATTTTGCTAGATGGGTTACGTGATATGGAAATCGTAACGCCAATCTTTCCGTCTCTTGAAGAGAAGGATGTTCCACTGTTTGTACCAATAATTGTACAAGATGGATATAGAAATAAACTACGAAAATATTTAACAGACAGTTCCATCTATTGCCCAATTCATTGGCAAATATCAGAATTTCACGCAGGCATTACCAAAAAGGGACAGAAAATCTATGAAGATGAATTATCATTAATTTGTGATCAAAGATATGATGATGAGGATATGTATAGAATGTTGGATGCCCTTAAAAAGTTTGAATTAGGGGATAGATAGTATCTGTTTTATCTGGAGGGAGGTAGTATGGGTATGCAGGTATATAATATGGAAGATAAAGAGGTATGGGATAAAGTGGTGAAGGGATTTGTTAACCATGATGTCTACTATTTATCAGAGTATTCTAAGGCCTTTCAAATACATGGAGATGGTGATCCTCATTTATTTTTTTATGAAGATGATCAGATGAAAGCAATGAATGTAGTGATGAAAAGAGATATTGCCAATGATCGTAGATTCGCAGGCAAAGTACCTCCAAATGCAGTATTTGACGCCGTAACCCCTTATGGATATGGTGGTTTTTTAATAGAGGGAGATACGAATCAGAATAGCTTAAACAAGTTAAAAGATGAATATGAACGTCTATGTATGAAGGAAGGCATTGTCTGTGAATTTGTTAGATTTCATCCAGTTTTAAAAAATGCTGACATGCAAAGTAGTTTATACCATGTTTTCCCCATGGGAAAGACAGTTACCATGGTCCTGGATTCGAAGGAAGACATTTGGAATACGTTAACAAGTAAAAATAGAAATATGATTCGAAAAGCAGAGAAATCTGGTGTTGAGATTTTTTGGGGAAGAAATCCTAGCTTATTTGAAGCGTTTATACCTCTATATAACCAGACAATGGCAAAGGATGAAGCGACAGATTATTATTATTTTCAAAAGAATTTTTACGAAAGTGTCCATGTAGATTTAAAATATCATTCGCTTATTTTCTATGCCATGTATGAGGGACGAATTATCGCAATGGCGATTATTATGTTTGCAGGGAAGCAAATGCACTACCATTTATCGACTACTGATGTAAATTATCAGCATCTTGCACCAGGAAATTTATTACTTTTCGAGGCAGCGTGTTGGGGGAGTGAAAATGGATTTGAAACTTTTCATTTAGGTGGAGGATATGGATGCCAAGAGGACAGTCTGTATAAATTCAAATCTGCTTTTAATAAAAAATCTAATACCAACTATGCCATTGGAAAAAAAATATTTAATCAAGCGAAATATGATGAGTTGGTGAAGATAAGAAATCAGGAAGCCAAGTCAGCAGTTAACACTTCCTTTTTCCCTGCCTATAGACAATAATGAAAAACCAGCTAGCTATATAAGGGGAGGATTTCTATGGGGAAAAAAATATTGTTCTGTGCCAATGTAGACGAACATTTCGAAGCATTTCATTTGCCTTGTATGGAATGGTTACAAAATCAAGGGTGGGAAGTACATGTTGCTGCTAGTGGTGATTTACATTTGCCATGTGTAAATAAAAAATTCAATATACCGATTCACAGATCCCCTTTTCATAGCCAAAATGTGAGTGCCTACCAAAAATTAAAGGCGATTATTACTGAAAATCAATATGATGTGGTTCATTGTCATACACCTGTTGGAGGAGTGTTGTCTAGATTAGCATCTAGAAGTGCAAGGAAGCAAGGAGCGAAAGTGATATACACAGCCCATGGCTTCCATTTTTGTAAAGGCGCACCTCTCCTCAATTGGCTTTTGTATTACCCAATTGAAAGAGGTCTTTCTTATTATACAGACTGCTTAATTACCATTAACGAAGAGGACTATCAGCTAGCAATCAATCACCGTTTTCAAGCAACTGACATTCAACATATCCATGGAGTAGGGGTAAATGTAGAACGGTTTAAACCAGTTGATAAAATGATGAAACGCAAGCTGAGAGAGAAAAATGGCTATCACATAGATGACTTTTTAATGGTCAATGCGGCAGAGTTTAATAAGAATAAAAATCAGCAGTTGCTTATTAAATCCCTTGCAGAAATCAAGAGTGATGTCCCTTATGCCCGACTTTTGCTAGCGGGAGAAGGGGAGTTAATGGATAACTGCAGAAGGTTAGCAGAAGAGCTAGAAGTGTGTCATATGGTAGAATTCCTAGGGTTTAGAAAGGATATGGATGAGCTATTGCCAATGTGTGACATAGCCGTTGCGTCTAGCCTTCGTGAAGGATTGCCGGTAAATGTGATGGAAGCCATGGCCTGTGGTCTACCAGTCATTGCCAGTAAAAACAGGGGGCATCAAGAATTAATTCACGATGAGATAAATGGTTATACTGTAGGGTGCGAAGATGTACGGGCTATGGCAGACAAAATGAAAAGCGTTGCCCAAAGTGACGTGTTAAAAAGGAAGTTAGGTAGTGAGGGAAGACGGATTGTTGAAAGTAAATATACTGTGGATAAAGTGTTAGCAGGGTTAAAAAATATCTATTCAGTATACATGAATGAGGTGAGAGAGAATGAGGGAACCAATTAGAGTTTTACACGTGGTTGTCAATATGGAACGAGGGGGTGCAGAGACCCTTCTGATGAATGTATATCGAAATATCAATCGCTCAAAGGTACAATTTGATTTCCTCACTTGTCAAGAAGGGGTTTTTGATAAGGAAATACAAGAAATGGGAGGGAGAGTGCACCGGATTCCCTATGTTTCTAAAGTAGGACACTTAGGGTATATGAAGGCACTCAACAAATTCTTCCAAGAGCATGACCATTATGCCATCGTCCATTCACATTTGGATAAAATGAGTGGATTCGTACTTCGAGCAGCGAAAAAAGCCAATGTTCCAGTAAGAATAGCTCATAGCCATAATACTAGCAGCGAAGGAAATATGATTGTAAAGCTATATAAATGGTATGCAGGTAATCACATTCTCCCTAATGCAACCAATTTAATGGCTTGTTCTGATAAAGCGGCCCGGTGGTTATTCACTGCAAAGGCACAACAAGCATTCATTGTGAAAAATGGAGTAGACACGAAAAAATTCTCCTACTCACAGGACATTCGTTATCATGTGAGAAAGAAACTAGGTTTACATGAAGATGCCTTCGTTGTAGGGCATGTTGGACGCTTTTGTCATCAGAAGAATCACTTGTTTTTAATAGAAGCTTTCCATGAACTAATCAAAAAAAAGCCTAATGCAACTCTGTTGTTAGTTGGCGATGGTCCATTACGCTCTCATATTGAAGAAAAAATTACGACTCTCAACCTTCATCACGCTGTTCATTGTCTCGGGGAAAGAAGCAATGTCCATGAAATGTTGCAAGCTTTTGATACCTTTGTCTTTCCATCTTTCCATGAAGGGCTACCAGTAACATTAGTAGAAGCCCAAGCGGCAGGTTTGCCATGTGTCATCGCTAACACGATAACAGATGAAGTTGATTTAGGCGCAGGGTTGGTAAACTTTTTGGAATTAGGAAACCCAAGGGAATGGGCAGATAAAATTAGCGTACAGGAGACCCAATTTCGTCATCAATCTAGTCAGTATATAAAAAACGCCGGGTTCGATATATCGACAGTAACCAAAGATATTACAGCCCAGTACGAAGATGTATTAGCTAATTATCAGTAACAAGACCAATGGTGAAAGTACGATTCAAATGAAGGAAGGGGTGATATTCAGATGAATGAAATGAGAAAATTAACAGTTTTTACGCCAGCCTATAATCGTGGGTATTGTTTACAAAATTGTTATGAAAGCTTGAAGAGGCAAACGTGTAAGGATTTTATTTGGTTGATTGTCGACGATGGTTCCACAGATGATACAAAAGAATTAGTGGAAAAGTGGAAGGTACAAGGTGAAATTACCATCCAATATCACTGGCAAGAGAATCAAGGGATGCATGGAGCTCATAATACTGCTTATAAATTAATAGAAACAGAGTTGAATGTTTGCATTGATTCGGATGACTATATGCCAGACGATGCTGTGGAAAAGATTCTTTCCTTTTGGGAGAAATATGGAAACGCCCAAGTTAGTGGAATCATTGGACTTGATGCACACACTGACGGTGAACTTGTTGGTTCACGATTACCAGAACATATCAAACAATCAACACTATATAATCTCTACTTTAAATATGGGGTCACAGGGGATAAAAAACTCGTCTATCGTACCGAATTGACGAAACAATACCCATACCCACTTTTTGAAGGAGAAAAGTATGTCGGTCTCAACTATAAATATCACAAACTCGATGAACAGTTTGAAATGTTACTGATGAATGAAGTTCTCTGTGTTGTTGAATATTTGCCCGATGGATCTTCTATGAACATGTTGAAGCAGTACCGTAAAAACCCAAAAGGTTTTGCTTTTCTTCGCAAGGAATTGATGAAATTATCATTTGTAAATACTCTATTTAAATTTAGACAAGCTATACATTATGTAGCTTCTAGTTTGCTATTAAAAAACAAGAAATTTATCGGTGAAACACCATGTAAATTACTAACATTACTGGCAATTCCCTTTGGAACATTGCTATATTTTTATATTTATTTAAAAACTGATTGAAGAAAGAAGGGGGAAAAATGACGATTTTCTGGATTACGCTTGCCGCTGCATATATATTAGCAGTTATTGCAAGAATGTGGGCAACTGAAACAAATATACAAGGAAATTTACTTGTTGCCGAAAGGCCAAATGCAGTGTTGGCTTTTATGGTAACCTTGACTCTAGCATTGGTTTCGGGTTTGAGAAACAACATCGGTGATACTGGGTATTACGCTCACGCGTATACTCTTCATACAGGGGAATTCGGAGGTTTTACTCTTACAGGGGAGAGTGGTTTTGAAATACTCCAAGTATTGTTATTGAAAATCTCCACAGATCCGCAAATATTAATCTTTTTTTGTGCTATAGTGACCAATGTATTAATTATGATAATTGTTTATAAATACTCTCCATTGTATGAACTGTCTGTGTTTTTCTATATAGCATCTGGGATGTATATCGTGACAATGAATGGAATGAGACAATATCTAGCAGCCGCTATTATCTTTGCTGCAACCCCATTCTTACTAAAAAAAGATTGGAAAAAATATTTCCTAGTCGTGATATTCGCATCACTTTTTCATCAATCGGCTTTGATTCTCATCCCGGCCTACTTCTTCGCCCACGGAAAAGCATGGAGGACCAGAACTTTCATATTGTTGGGTGCAGGTGTAATCTTTATGGTTTTTTATAATCAATTATTTCCGATGATGTTTAACATGCTTGAAATTACCAAGTATGATGTTTATGAAAATTTTAATGAAGGTGGAGCCAATTTTTTAAGAGTTTTGGTGACATTTGTCCCTCTCCTAGTTGCTTATTTGGGAAGAGAGAGGTTAGAGGAACTTACGCCTTATAGTGATGTTCTTGTCAATATGTCCGTTTTAGGGTTATTTTTCATGATTATTTCCCTTCATACTTGGATTTATGCTAGGGTAGCAATCTATTTTAATTTGTATCAAGTTATCTTAATAGGCTGGATTATCAGTTTATTTACCGAGAGAGATAGGAAAGCAGTATACTATTTAATCATTGTATTGTTTCTCATATTTTTCATTTACGATCATGTATTTACCATGGGTATTCAGTATGAGAGTAACTTTTTAACTTCTTTTAGATAGGGGGTGCTGTGATAGTGGATGAAGGAAGAATACCTCGGATTATTCATTATTGCTGGTTCGGCAAAGGAGAGAAGCCGGATATTGTAAAGAAGTGTATGGATAGTTGGAAAAGAAATTTATCACAATACGAGATTATTGAGTGGAATGAAGATAGTTTCGATATCAATTGCAATGAGTATGTGAAAAAGGCATACGAAGCCAAGAAATACGCCTTCGTCAGTGATTATGTACGGGTATATGCTCTACATACCTTTGGCGGCATTTATTTAGATACGGATGTGGAAGTATTCAAACCATTTGATGATTTGTTGCACCATGAGTCATTTTGGGGATTTGAGCAAGGGGATTATATCGCCACGAGTACCATAGGCGCGGCAAAAGGAAATCAGTTGATTGGGGAGTTTATAAAGTCCTACAAAGGAAAGCAGTTTGTCTCAGAAAATGTGGGCAAAGGTGACTTAACCAACGTCGGAGTTGTCACGGAGATGGTGAAGAATCTAGGATTAGTGCTTGATGGAACCTGTCAAGAGCTAGAGGGAATAGGAGCCTTCTATCCACAAACATATTTTTCCCCATACGATTATATTAATTGCCGAAAATTAATAACAGATGACACATATACGATGCACCATTTTTATAAAAGTTGGCTACCATTACAAGTACGAATCAAAACAAAAGCCAAGATAATCTTAGTGAAAATAATAGGAAGTGACAATCTAATGAAGATGAGAGAGTTGTTGCTGAAGTAAGATAGGGGGGAAGCGAATGGATCTTCATGTTGTGTATTCAAGTGATAATAACTATGTGCAGCATGTGGGGGTGTCACTGGTATCTTTGTTAGAAAATAATACCGAATTTACAAATATTCATATTTATCTAATTACCAATGATATTTCCACAGAGAATAAAGATAATCTTGTTTTCATTTGTGAAAAATATGGTCGAGATATTACGTTCATAAACTTCGCTGAATTTGCAAGAACAATCCCACTAAATATTGGGAACTCAATCTCTATTAACTCCTATGCGAGATTATTTTTAGTTAGTCTTCTTCAGAAAGATATTGACAAGGTTCTGTATCTAGATTGTGATTCAGTGATTCATAATAGTCTACGTCCTTTATGGTGTGAAGATATTAGTGAGCATTATGCAGCAGGAGTCTGGGATACAGTTGCTGACCATACAAAGGAAAAAATAAATATGCCTGTAGATAGTACATATATAAATGCAGGCATGCTGTTAATCAATTTAAAAAAATGGCGTGAGGATCAGGTAGAGCAAAAATTTCTCGATTTTATTAATCTTCATAATGGACAAGTGTTTCACCATGATCAAGGAACGATAAACGGTGTATTACATGAAAAAATATTGATACTGCATCCAAAATATAATGCAATGACTACATTTTTTACAATGAGCAGGGACACAATGATGAAATACTATGGCATGAAACATTATTATTGTGAGAAAGAATTAAATGGGGCTGTAGCGAATCCAGTGTTTATTCATTATACCCCAGCGTTCGTAAATCGACCCTGGGTGAGGGGGTCTAAACATCCATTGACATATGTATACAAAGAATATTTAGACATGACCCCATGGAAAGATACTGACTTATGGGAAGACAAACGAAGAACAAAGGAGAAGATTGTTTCCTTTCTCTATAATTATTTACCATTTGAGGTAGCAAACACAATATGCAATCTGGCATCTAAGTAACGCTAGATGAATGATAGGTGAAGCTTATGAAAAAAAATATATTGATTAGTATGTATGCTTTACAAATTGGCGGAGCAGAAAGAAGCTTAATCGGATTATTGGAAAGCATTGATTACGAGAAATTTCATGTTGATTTGTTTTTGTATCGCCATGAAGGGGAATTTCTAACATTTCTTCCGAAAGAAGTCAATGTATTACCAGCAATAAAAGAATATACCACCTTTGAAAGACCGATAAAAGATGTGCTGAAAGAAGGATACATTCATTTGGCTTGTGCAAGAATCTTAGCCAAATTAAAAGCAAAGTGGGAAACAAACAAGGCAAAGGATGAGGATGGCACGTATAAACAGATGCAATATACTTGGCATTACTCTATTGGGAAGCTTCCTAAACTTGAGAAGAAGTATGATGCAGCCATTAGCTTTTTAGGTCCCCATCACTTTTTACTAGATAAGGTAGAGGCAGATGTGAAGTTAGGTTGGAACCACACTGATTATTTCACGGCGGTGCATCCTAATAAAGATTTAGATGAAGCCATGTGGAACAGGCTTGATTATATCGTCAATGTGTCTGAGGATTGCCGGGAATCATTTCTGAAAGTCTTTCCACAACTGGAACAAAAAGCCGTTGTTATGGAAAATATTATCTCTAGTGAATTTGTTGAAGAACAATCTAGGGAGAAGATTGACACGATGACATCAGAGGATCAAGCTATCAAAATATGTTCTGTAGGAAGACTTTCTCACGTAAAGGGTTTTGATATGGCAATCAAAGCCTGTAAACAATTGATAGAATCAGGATATAACATCAAATGGTACGTGATTGGATACGGCGCAGAAGAAGAGAAATTGAAACAATTAATCGTGGATTATCATGTAAGTGATCAATTTATCCTATTAGGGAAGAAGGCCAATCCGTATCCATATATCAAAAACTGTGATATTTATTGCCAACCATCAAGATGTGAAGGAAAAGCTGTAACTGTTAGAGAAGCGCAAATCATTGGAAAACCAGTTGTCATAACGAACTTTCTTACAGCGAAAAGTCAGCTAGAAGCAAATATAGATGGATATATTTGTGATTTATCTGTAGAAGGAATTGTCCAAGGAATAGAACAGCTGTATCACAATGTAGAATTAAGAAAATTTCTAGCAGATAACTGCAAGAAAAGGGATTATAGCAACAAAGGTGAAATGAAAAAACTATACAGTTATATGAGAATGGAATAAAGGAAGTGGGTAGGATGAAGGTATGTACCATTACATGTCATGATGTATATAATCATGGTGCTTCGTTACAGGCATATGCACTATTGAAACATTTAACAAAATGCAATCATCAAGTGGAGATTATCGACTACAAGCCCGATTACCTAAGCAATCATTACAATCTATTTAGCATTGATAATCCAAAGTGGGAAAAAAACCTGCTAACAAAAGCAGTGTATTTAACGTTGAAAGTACCAATGAGAATACCAGAACGAAAAAGAAAAGAAGCCTTTGATCAGTTTCGTTTGAAACACTTACAAGTAACACCAACAGCATACATATCAAATAAGCACTTGAAGGAGAACATACCAGAAGCAGATGCTTATATATGCGGTAGTGATCAAATTTGGAACAGTCTTCACCAAAATGGAAAAGATCCCGCTTTTTATTTGGATTTTGTACCAGAAGAAAAAATCAAAGCATCCTATGCAGCTAGCTTTGCAACAGATACAATTGCAGATAAATATAAGCCACTAGTGAAAGAGCAGGTAGAGAAATTAGACGGTGTAGCTGTAAGGGAAAAAAGTGGCGTGGGAATCTTGAATCAATTAAATATTAATAGGGCAGTAAATGTTGTAGATCCAGTTTTTCTATTAGACCAAGAAGAGTGGAATCAAATAGGAGCAAGAGATTTCGATGAGAAATATATTCTGATATATGATTTTGACAATAGCCAGTTAATCAGAAGAATAGCCACAGATATTGCCATAGAAAAAGGATATAAAATCTATACTGTCAACAAAACAAAACAAAAGTATGCAGATAGATACTTTATATTTGATGGACCAGAGACATTTGTATCTCTTGTGAAAAATGCTCAATTTGTTATCTCTAATTCTTTCCATGCTGCTGTATTTTCAGTAGTTTATGAGAAAGATTTTGTCATTGTCAATCGGACAGAAAATATTAATACGAGAATGAGAGATTTATTAGACGATTTACAACTGAATGAAAGATTAGTCGATGAACACTATGATGTAGAGGAATTGTTGAGTAATATCAATTATCGATCTGTGAAGAGATTGCTGAATGAGAAAATCAACTTTTCCAAACAGTATTTAGAGGACGTGCTATCTATTAATAAGTAGGGAGGAATTGGCGTGAAGAGGATATTATTTGTTATAGATTCCCTAACTAGTGGAGGTGCGGAAAAAAGCCTGATATCACTGCTTACATTATTCGACTACCAAAAGTATGAAGTTGATTTATTAATGTTTGCTCAATCAGGATTGTACCTCCCTTTATTACCGAAAGAAGTGAATGTATTAGAAGTGCCTATATACCTAAGAAAGCAAGATGAAGGTATTCAGAATTTAATCAAAAATAAACAGTTGAAAGAACTGTATTATCGATTAGGTGCATCTGTTTCATTAAGAAATCCTCATTATAAGAAGAAAATGCATGGAGCTCAAATAAATTGGAGATGGATTTCTAAAGGAATCGACAGTCTAGAGAAAAAATATGATGTGGCAATAGCCTATAGTCAAGGAACACCAACGTATTTTGTAGCAGAAAAAGTGAAAGCAGACAGGAAGTTAGCGTGGGTTAACATAGATTATCGAGTAGCTGCTTACAATAAGGATTTTGATAAAGATTATTACCGTGAATTTGACCATATCATCGCAGTATCTGAATCATGCAAAGAGGTGCTAGTGGAAGAATTACCTAGTGTGAGTGAAAAAGTAAGGGTCATATACGATATTATTTCCCCAACACTGATTCATTCAATGGCTGATGAAGAAGGTGGCTTTGAAGATAATCAAGAGGGTTTACGACTATTGACAATTGGTAGATTAGCTTATCAGAAAGGATACGAAATGGCCATTGAAGCATGCCATAAATTAAAGGAAGACGGATTTTCATTTAAGTGGTATGTAATAGGCGAAGGACAATTAAAAAGTAAATTTGATAGCATGGTAGGAGAATATGATTTGGAGGATACTTTTATCTTTCTAGGAGTACATCAGAATCCTTATACTTTTTTAAAGCAAAGCGATATATATGTCCAGTCGTCAAGATTTGAAGGATATGGATTGGCAATAGCGGAAGCCAGATTATTACAGAAACCAGTAGTAAGTACGGACTTTACTGTGGTCCATGATCAAATTAGAAATCGAGAAAATGGACTGATTGTCGATATGAATGCAGAAGATTTGTATAAAGGAATCAAAGAAATGATGGAGGATGACAATTTACGGAAACAAATCTGTCGAAATTTAAAAAAAGACAAGGTAGGTACAGAAGGAGAAGTGTTGAAGGTGTACTCTTTAATAGAGTGGGGGGATATTTGTGTATGAAAATAGAGAGGATAAGAAAATTTCTGTCATCGTTCCAGTATATAACGTAGAGAAGTTTTTAGAAAAATGTGTGGACAGTATTTTAGGTCAGACCTATAAAAACCTTGAAGTTATCTTAGTAAACGATGCCTCCCCGGATAATTGTTCAGATATCTGTCGACGATTGGCTGAGAAAGACAGTAGGATTATCGTGATTGAACACGAAAAAAACAAAGGTGTATCTGCTAGTAGAAATAGTGGTTTAGATATAGCAACAGGAGATTTTATCGGCTTTGTTGACGGAGACGATTGGGTTGAGTCAGATATGTATGAGTATTTACTGAAAAGCTTAATCGAACATGAAGCTGATATTGCCCAATGTAATTGGTACTACGAAGAGGCAGACGGGAAGTCTTTGACTCAGTTGGTGAAAGCAAACGAAATAATTGTTCATGATAAGCATACGGCTTTACACAATTTTTTTCTTGGTACAGATGTATCCTATTCGCTGTGGTCTAAGTTATTTAACAGAAAGGTAATAGGAAACCTTAGACTAAATGAACGGTACAAACGATCTGAAGATGTCCTTTTTATCTATCATATCCTAAAAAAAGAAGCAACGATTGTTGTAACGAATCTAAGCAAGTATCACTACGTAAAGCATTCAGAATCATGTATATCAAAATTCAATGAAACTTTCTTTGATAATGTAACTGTGGCTCACTTCATGCTGCAAGATGTAGGAAAGGAATCAAAATTCAGAGCAAGTGCCTTAACTTTTTTTGTAGAATGTGCACTTGGAACAATTGGATATATTCAAAAAAATAATATGTTTAAGGAACGTTATCATTTATTAAGAAAAGATATCTTAGCATATGACAAGGAGATTATACAAGATAAGGATTTCTCTCAAAAAACAAAGTATAAAGTCTTACTATTAAAGTATTGTCCGATAATATATAACGTGAGGGCAAGGATATTACCCTATTATGAATATGAATATAAAAATAATGATAGGAACAGTAAGGATGGTACATATGAATACTGAGAAGATTTCTGTAATTGTTCCAGTCTATCATGTAGAAAAATTTTTAAAAAAATGTGTAGAGAGTATTTTAAGTCAAACTCATAGAAATTTGGAAGTTATCTTGGTAAATGACGCCTCATCAGACAAATGTAGAGAAATTTGTCAAGAATTTGCTGAAAAGGATGATAGAGTGATTGTCGTTCACCATGAAAAAAATAAAGGGGTAGCAGCGGCAAGGAATAGTGGTTTAGATATAGCTACAGGGGACTTTGTTGGTTTTGTTGATGGGGATGATTGGATTGAACCAGATATGTACGAGCATTTACTTCATAGTCTGATTAAATATGAAGTAGATATCGCCCAATGTTCAGGCTGTCTTGAAGATACAGATGGACAACTTTTGTCAGAAGAAATGAAAAGTAAGGGAACGAACGTTTATGATAAGCGCACAGCTGTAAACCAATTTTTTGAACATGAAATAAATCATTCATTATGTATGAAGTTACTTAGTAGGAAGATAATCGGGAACTTTAGATTAAATGAACAGTATAAACAAGCTGAGGATGCTCTTTTTATTTATTATCTGTTAAAACAGGAAGCAAAGGTTGTTACAACAAATGTGAGTAAATATCATTACGTAAGACACTCTGGCTCATGTACAACAAAATTTAATGAGACTTACTTTGACCATCTAGCAGTATGTCACCTTATGCTGCAAGAAGAGGGAGAGGAATCCACCTTTAGAAGAGGTGCGCTGCGACATTATACATTCAGCATGCTCAGGGCCATTGAAGCTATTCAAAAACAAAATATTTGTAAGGAAAGAATCGGTATATTAAGAAGAAATCTCTTAAAATATGGAAGGGAAATCATCACAGAACAATCTTTTTCGAAGGATGTAAAGCTAAAAGTCATACTACTTAAATATTGTCCATTGTTAGATAATATGATAGTGAGAGTTAGATACAATAAGTTATTACAATAGTTTTGTGATTGTTTCATCGCTGATTACGAGGGGGGATTCACGTGGGAGAGAATCGAACAACCATTATTAAACCAAAAACAGGTTGGTTTGATGTTAATTTACAAGAAGTTATCCAATATAGAGATTTAATATTCATGTTTGTAAAACGTAGTTTTGCAAGCCAATACAAGCAGACTATTTTGGGGCCGTTGTGGTTTATCATCAATCCGTTGCTTACAACAGTCATATTCACCATTGTATTTGGAAATATTGCAGGTATTTCAACAGAAGGTGTTCCGCAATTTCTATTTTTTATGGCGGGAAATACAGCATGGTTATACTTTTCCACATGCTTAACGGCTATTTCCAATACTTTTATTGGAAATGCTGAAATATTTGGGAAAGTATATTTTCCAAGGCTGACAATGCCCATTGCAACATCTATTTTTTCTTTGATTAGTTTTGGCATCCAGTTTGTGATGATGATTGGCTTTATTATTTATTTTATGGCAATAGGTGAAAATGTACAACCGAATGTATATATGCTTTTGACACCAATTTTGATTATCCAATTGGGAGCCTTAGGGTTAGGATTTGGTATTATTATTTCCTCCCTTACGACAAAATATAGAGATTTGACAATTTTGGTTGGCTTTTGCGTACAGCTTTGGATGTATATTACACCTGTTGTCTTTCCACTTTCTGCTATTCCAGAGAAATATAGGGTATTGATTATGTTAAATCCCATTTCTCCAATTGTTGAGAACTTTAGGCACGCTTTTTTAGGAAGTGGAAGTATAGAATGGGGATATTGGATAATTAGTATTATCACGACAATTATT
>DAIDKD010000015.1 GCA_027451065.1 Bacillaceae bacterium
AAGGGAGCAGCGGAATACTATGACAAAGTATATTTTTGTAACCGGCGGAGTTGTATCGTCATTAGGAAAGGGAATTACAGCAGCATCATTAGGGAGACTGTTAAAAAACAGAGGTTTACATGTAACGATTCAAAAATTTGATCCGTACTTGAATGTTGATCCAGGGACAATGAGCCCTTACCAACATGGTGAAGTTTTCGTAACAGATGATGGAGCAGAAACGGATTTAGACTTAGGTCACTACGAGCGTTTCATCGATATTAATTTAAATAAATATTCTAACGTAACAGCAGGAAAAGTGTATTCTTCTGTTCTTCAAAAGGAACGTCGCGGTGACTACCTAGGAGGAACAGTTCAAGTGATTCCTCATATTACCAATGAATTGAAAGAGCGTGTGATGCGTTCTGGACGTGAAACAAATGCAGATGTAGTCATTACAGAAATCGGCGGAACAGTAGGGGATATCGAATCTTTACCATTTTTAGAAGCAATCCGTCAAATGAAAAGTGATATAGGTAGTAACAATGTCATGTATATCCACTGTACACTTGTGCCTTATATTCGTGCAGCTGGTGAAATGAAAACAAAACCAACTCAACATAGCGTAAAAGAATTACGTAGTTTAGGTATTCAACCAAATGTCATTGTTTTACGTGCAGAGATGCCTGTACCACAAGATATGAAAGATAAAATTGCTTTGTTCTGTGATGTGGATGTAAATTCTGTTATTGAATGTGTCGATGCAGATACCCTATATTCTGTTCCACTGTCATTACAGGAGCAGAACCTAGATCAAATTGTCTGTGAACACCTGCAATTAGGTTGTCAGAAAGCGGATATGACAGAGTGGAAAGAGCTTGTTGAAAAAGTAACTAATCTTTCTCAAACTGTAAAAATTGCTTTAGTTGGGAAATACGTAGAGTTACAAGATGCTTACATTTCAGTAGTAGAAGCACTTCGTCATGCCGGATACCATTTCGATGCAGATATTGAGGTAGAGTGGATTAACTCTGAAAATGTAACTCAAGAGAATGTGAAAGAAGTACTAGCAGGAGCAGATGGTATTTTGGTTCCAGGCGGATTTGGCGACCGTGGTATTGAAGGGAAAATTTCCGTCATTCAGTATGCTCGTGAAAATAATGTTCCTTTCTTGGGAATTTGCTTAGGAATGCAGCTGGCATCAATTGAATATGCGCGTAACGTGTTAGGATTAGAAGGAGCGCATTCATCTGAAATTAATCCTGAAACGAAATATCCGATTATTGACTTGCTTCCAGAGCAAAAGGATGTGGAGGACCTTGGCGGAACCCTTCGACTTGGTTTATATCCATGTAAGCTAAAAGAAGAAACAAAAGCATTCCATGCATATGGTGAACCAGTCGTATATGAGCGCCATCGTCATCGCTATGAATTCAATAATCAATTCCGTCCGCAAATGGAAAAAGCAGGATTTGTTTTCTCAGGGACCAGCCCAGATGGACGTCTCGTGGAAATTATTGAGTTGAAAAACCACCCGTGGTTTGTCGCTTCACAATTCCACCCAGAATTTATTTCAAGGCCAAACCGTCCACAACCATTGTTCCGTGAATTTATTCAAGCTTCATTGATTGAAAAAGGGGAATAAGAAAAGCGCAAGCTAGGCGCTGGAGTTAGACATAAGAAAAGCGGAAGCAGGCTGCCTGAAAAGGGAAAACCCCCCCTTTCTAGCCAGCCTGCCGAAAGAGTCAACTACGATGAAATCAAGCTTTTCATCGTAGTTGACTCTTTCTATATTATAGAGAGTAAAACGACTTTTTGGACAAACCCTTTGCTTAATATTCGGCTAAAATTTCGTTCATTGTTAAGGTTAATCCATAATAAGCAAACAATGCCGTCACAATCCCCGGATAACCGAAGCGGCTGCCGTCATCCATTGGCACAAGGCTGCGCACGAGTTTTGTATCAATGTGAACATCTGTATAATACTGCAAGGAATCTTCATTGTCTTCCTTTTGGGTAGAAATGCCAATAATAGGAACGCCCCTCTCTCTTAATTGTTTTGCAAGAATGATGGCTTCTTCATCTGTAGAATATCTACTCACCAGGAGAACGCAATCAATAGACTGAATGTCTTCTAACTCTAACGGGCGAGCTTGTTGGAGTGGCTCAGCACTGTAGAGGGCTTCTAGTTCAACACCAGCCATTTCCTTCAAGCCTTTGATATGTATTGAACCATTGTTGATGATTGTTTGAGCAAGCACGCGCCCACCTTCTTCAATAGGCAAATCTTCCTCTGTCGTGATTTTTTGTAAGTAACCATTTAGTTGAGTTAAAAATATTTTTAGCAAAGTCACAACTCCTTTTTTTCTTAGTCTATCATAGGAAAGAGAGGAAAAGGAAGTGCTTTGTAAAACGAGATGAAGTTGACATGATTCTAGAAAAATGATATGAAATAAGAGTGAGGGGAGTTGGAAAAATGAAGCCGAAAATACTAATTGTAGATGATCAATTTGGAATCCGGATGTTATTGAATGAAGTGTTTAAAAAAGAGGGGTATGAAACTTTTCAAGCTGCAAATGGACCACAAGCCATCGAAATGGTGCAACAACAGCGACCGGATTTAGCTATTTTAGATATGAAGATGCCTGGGATGGATGGGTTGGAAGTATTAAAGTGGATAAACGAATATGATGCTACGATAAAAGTGATATTTATGACAGCTTTTGGGGAGTTAGAGTTGTTGGAAGAAGCAAAATCTCTTGGTGCAGTTCGTCATTTTGCAAAACCTTTTGATATAGATGAAATAAAAGCTGCTGTTAAAAATGAATTGTCTATTAATTCCGAAAAATAATCGTCGAAATCGGGAAATTGCAATGAAATCGCTTCTACTCCCTATTTTTTTTTATAATCTCTTGAGATTTATTCCCGCTCTTGTTATGCTATAAACGTTGAGGAAATCTCGGCAGTATTTTTATACATATCCAGTTGTCACTGGGACATGCTAAAAACTATGAGATTTCAAAAAAATACATACCACTTAAGGAGGATTCAACATGTTAGTTTCTGCGAAAGATATGTTACAAAAAGCATATGAAGGAAAGTACGCTGTTGGTCAATTTAACATCAATAACTTAGAATGGACAAAAGCAATTTTGTTAACTGCACAAGAAAACAACTCACCAGTTATTTTAGGAGTATCAGAAGGTGCTGCTAAATACATGAGTGGATACAAAACAGTTGTTGGTATGGTTACAGCAATGCTTGAAGATTTAAATATTACAGTTCCTGTGGCACTACACTTAGACCATGGTAGCTACCAAGGTGCATTAGATGCAATGGAAGCTGGATTCTCATCAATCATGTTTGACGGCTCTCACTATCCAATCGAAGAAAACATCGCAAAAACGACTGAAATGGTAAAATTAACTGCTGAAAAAGGAATTTCTTTAGAAGCAGAAGTTGGTTCTATCGGTGGAGAAGAAGATGGTGTTGTTGGAAAAGGTGAAATTGCTGATACAGAAGAATGTAAGCAAGTTGCTGAGTTAGGTGTTACAATCTTAGCTGCTGGTATCGGTAATATCCATGGAAAATATCCAGAAAACTGGCAAGGTTTAGCGTTTGATGCATTAGAAGACATCAACAACGCAACTGGAGACACTCCATTAGTTTTACACGGTGGAACTGGAATCCCTGGAGATATGATTGCAAGAGCTATTTCTCTAGGTGTTGCGAAAATCAACGTGAACACTGAATTACAATTAGAATTCCAAGAGGCAACTCGTAAATATATCGAAGCTGGAAAAGACTTAGAAGGAAAGGGATTTGACCCTCGTAAGTTATTAGCACCAGGTTTCGAAGCAATTAAAGCTGGCGTGAAAGAAAAAATGGAACTATTCGGCTCAGTTAACAAAGCATAAGGTGAAAATTTCACCAGTGGGTGCTTTTCCCACTGGTGATTAGTTGAGCCAATCGGAAATGGACAATCATGATGAAACCATGAAAATGATGGTTTTGTCATGATTGTCCATTTTTTTGAAACTGCAAATAACATTTGATATAATGGGATAAATAATTTACAGGTGAGTAGTCAGAGCAAGGTTCACCATCTAGGTATTTTAAGTGCTTTTTATTTAAAGATAAGAAAATATAAGTTTGTCTAGCTCCAACACCTAGACCCTTGTGTCAAAGGGCTGGAAGTCATCCCCTTGTGGGATAACCTTTCCAATACAAAGGCAACAAGCGCATTTGATTGGAAAGAACATTTGCCAGTCGGGTCTGACCAAGGTGTTTGCGCTTTTCTGAAGGAAAGAGACAGTGCGCTACTAGAAAGGAAGGAAAAAATGGAAAAACTGGTGATTCAAGGTGGAAATCGTCTGAATGGATCAATTAGAGTAAGTGGAGCGAAAAATAGTGCGGTGGCCTTAATTCCTGCAACAATTTTAGCGGAATCTCCGGTAACAATTGGTGGAATACCAACCATTTCTGATGTAAGGATGCTTGGAGGTTTGTTGGAAGATATTGGTGGAATAGTCTCTATCAGAAAAGACAAGATGATAGTGGACCCTGCTCGTATGATGGACATGCCTCTTCCAAATGGGAAAGTAAAAAAACTTCGGGCTTCTTACTATTTGATGGGAGCAATGTTAGGTAGGTTTAAGCAAGCGGTTATCGGTCTGCCAGGGGGATGTCATTTGGGACCGCGTCCAATAGACCAACATATGAAAGGTTTTGAAGCTTTAGGTGCACAAGTGACCTATGAACAAGGTGCTATTTCTTTACGTGCCGAAGAACTGAAAGGGGCTCGTATTTATTTGGACGTTGTCAGTGTTGGGGCCACGATTAACATTATGCTAGCAGCAGTGCGGGCAAAAGGGCAAACGGTTATTGAAAATGCTGCAAAGGAACCTGAGATTATTGATGTGGCAACGCTACTTACTAGTATGGGGGCAAAAATCAAAGGAGCGGGAACTGATGTTATTCGTATTGACGGAGTAGATCGGCTGAACGGCTGTTATCATTCCATTATTCCTGACCGTATTGAAGCAGGGACTTTCATGATATTAGCTGCGGCTGCCGGAGAAAAGGTAACAGTAGAGAATGTCATCCCGCAACATTTAGAATCTGTGATTGCGAAGCTTCGAGAAATGGGTGTACGAATCGACAGTCATGATGATAGTGTCACGATTTATGGCAAGCAAGATTTGAAAATGGTTGATATCAAGACCCTTGTTTACCCTGGGTTTCCTACCGACTTACAACAACCATTCACATCTCTCTTAACGAAAGCAGATGGGACAGGCATTGTGACAGATACTATTTATAGTGCACGCTTTAAACATGTAGATGAATTACGGCGTATGAATGCAACGATGAAAATAGAAGGAAGCACAGCAATTATTTCTGGCTCGTCTTCTCTTCAAGGTGCAAAAGTTCGAGCAAGTGACTTACGGGCAGGAGCAGCCTTAATTATTGCCGGCTTAATGGCAGAAGGGATAACAGAACTAACTGGATTAGAGCATGTTGACAGAGGCTATGAAGATTTAGAAAACAAGCTGCGCGGTCTAGGAGCTATTCTCACGCGTGAAACTTTGACAAAAGAAGAAATGGAGCAGCTCCGGAGTTCGTGAATCAAGATGATGAGCATAATCAGTTTTTCTACATCGATTGTGCTTTTCTTTATCATTTTTGAAATAATTCCATACAACCTATTTATATTTCTTCTTTTTTCGGTTAAACTAAGAAGAGAGAAATATTGAGAATCAACTTTTCAACCCTCCCACCTTACATTTTATCCCATTTTACATAAATAATAATATTTTAATCTAAAGAAAAGAGTGTGGTATGTACATGAGTTCAACATTGGAAACATTGGAAAATATGAAACTAAAAGATTTATATGAGTATGCAAAGCAATACAAAATTTCCTATTACAGCAAGCTGACAAAAAAAGAATTAATTTTTGCTATTTTAAAAGCGCAGTCAGAGAAAGAGAAAGACAGTTTTTCGTTTATGGAAGGTGTTTTGGAAGTTATTCCAAATGAAGGGTTCGGCTTTTTGCGTACGGTAAATTATTCACCAAGCTCGGAAGATATTTATATTTCAGCTTCACAAATTCGTCGTTTTGATATGAGAAATGGTGATAAGGTATACGGGAAGGTGCGACCACCGAAAGAGAATGAGCGTTACTACGGACTGTTGCAAGTTACAGCTGTAAATGGAGAAGATCCAGAAACCGCCAAACAACGTGTACATTTCCCGGCCTTAACACCATTGTACCCAGATCGCCAAATGAAGTTGGAAACAGATCCTAAAAATTTGTCCACAAGAATCATGGATATTATTACGCCAGTTGGCTTCGGGCAGCGTGGTTTGATTGTGGCACCTCCAAAAGCCGGAAAAACAACACTATTAAAAGAAATTGCCAATAGCGTTACAACCAACCATCCTAATGTAGAATTAATTATTTTGTTAATTGATGAGCGTCCGGAAGAGGTAACAGACATTGAGCGTTCTGTCAAAGCGGATGTTGTTAGCTCCACTTTTGACTCTACCCCAGAAAATCATGTGAAAGTAACTGAATTGGTATTGGAAAGAGCAATGCGACTAGTAGAGCACAAGAAAGACGTTGTTATTTTAATGGATAGTATCACCCGTCTAGCCCGAGCGTATAACCTTGTTATCCCACCAAGTGGACGAACTTTATCAGGTGGTATTGACCCAGCAGCATTTCACCGTCCAAAGCGCTTCTTCGGTGCGGCACGTAATATTGAAGATGGTGGCAGCCTAACAATTCTAGCAACAGCTCTTATCGATACAGGTTCTCGAATGGACGATGTGATTTATGAAGAATTCAAAGGAACAGGAAATATGGAGCTGCACTTAGATCGCTCTCTTGCAGAAAGAAGAATTTTCCCAGCAATCGATATTCGTCGCTCTGGTACGAGAAAAGAAGAACTATTGCTTGAAAAAGATAAATTGGATAAATTATGGGCGATGCGTAGAGCTATGACAGACTCTCCAGACTTTGTCGGAAGATTCTTAAAAACAATACGCCAAACCAAGACAAACGACGACTTCTACCAACTAATCAACGACCAAAGAAAAGCCGCAAAAGCAAGATAGAGAAATCAAGTTTTCTAAGTTGACTTTTTTTCTATAATCATAGGACGTGATACGACTTTTCGACCAGCACTATTGATGTTTTTTGTTTAAAAATTTCAGAATGTGGGATATGGGTGTTTTTTCCATATCCCGCATTCTGAAATTTCTTGTTGAAAAACAAAAAAATATTTGCTATAATCTTATCATGTGTTTTGCCATTGTGGCATGATAACTCTGTTTCGAATGACTCAGGGCGGAAGGAGATGAAAATAATGAAAGCAGGTATTCATCCTAATTTTAAAGCGGCAAAAGTAGTTTGCTCATGTGGAAATGAATTTGAAACTGGTTCTGTAAAAGAATTGATCAAAGTTGAGGTTTGTTCAGCTTGTCACCCATTCTACACAGGACGTCAGAAATTCGCTTCAGCAGATGGCCGCGTAGATAGATTCAACAAAAAATATAACCTTAAGTAATGCTGAAAACAGGCAAGCGGATAACGCCTTGCCTGTTTTTTCATGTAAGTTTTGCTATATGGTCAAAAACCGACCATATAGCAAAACTTACAAGAACAGACAATTATGATAACTGTTGGTCAGATGAAGATTAGATAGATTGTCTGTTCTTGTTCTAAATCAAAAAGAAATTTTATATGGAATGAGAAAGAAGGAGCGGTCGGGAGATGTTTTTACGAAAAAGAGATGGTTGGATTGAAGTAATCTGTGGAAGTATGTTTTCTGGGAAGTCAGAAGAATTGATTCGACGTGTGAAAAGAACGCAATTTGCGAAACAGAAGGCTATTACATTTAAACCAAGCATTGATGACCGCTACAGTGATGTTGATGTAGTATCCCATAGTGGAGATCTAGTAAGTGCCGTAGCAATTCAAAATTCAACTGATATGTACCGTTATGTAACGGATGAAATAGATGTAATAGGAATAGATGAAGTACAATTTTTTGATGACCAAATCGTCGAAGTTGTCCAAGCTTTTGCCGATAAAGGATACCGTGTCATTGTAGCTGGATTGGATCAAGATTTTACAGGACGTCCATTTGGCTGTATGCCCGATCTAATGGCAATTGCGGAACATGTAACAAAATTACAAGCTGTATGTACTGTGTGTACCGAACCAGCTAGTAAAACTCAACGGTTAATAAATGGTGAACCAGCGTCGATACATGACCCAGTCATTTTAGTAGGAGCTTCAGAATCCTACGAACCACGTTGCCGCCATTGCCACGAGGTAAGAGAGTAATGAAAGTATAAGTTTGTCTAGCTCCAGTGCCTAGCTTCCCGTCATAAAAAGGCTGAAAGTCATCCCCTTGTGGGATAACCTTCCCGCCGTAAAGTCAAAAAGCGACTTTAGGTGTGAAGAACATTTTCCGAGGGAAGCTGAGCCAGGCACTTGCGCTTTTCTTGTGTATAATAAAAATGAGTAGAAAATGTCGAGGTGAGTATGATGCTAGATCGTTTACAAGCTGTTGAAGACCGTTACGAGAGACTAAATGAATTGTTAAGTGACCCGGATATTATTAGTGACTCAAAGAAGCTTCGTGAATATTCAAAAGAGCAGTCTGATATTCAAGAAACAGTAGATGTGTACCGTCAATATAAAAATGTTTATGAAGAACTTCAAGATGCAAAAGCGATGTTGAAAGAAGAAACAGATGCAGACATGCGTGAAATGGTGAAAGAGGAAGTTTCGGAGCTGGAAACTTCTGAAAAAGACCTAGCGGAGCGTCTAAAAATATTATTAATTCCAAAAGATCCAAATGACGATAAAAACGTTATTGTTGAGATTCGCGGAGCTGCAGGTGGCGATGAGGCAGCGTTGTTTGCTGGAGATCTATATCGGATGTACAGCCGCTACGCAGAGGCTCAAGGCTGGAAAACAGAAATCATTGAAGCAAACTATACAGAAATCGGCGGCTTCAAAGAAGTAATCTTCATGATCAACGGGAATGGTGCATATTCCAAGCTTAAATTCGAAAATGGCGCCCACCGTGTGCAACGTGTTCCAGAAACAGAATCTGGTGGCCGTATCCATACATCGACAGCTACAGTTGCTGTGTTGCCGGAAGCGGAAGAAGTAGAAATTGAAATTAACGAAAAAGACATCCGAGTAGATACCTTTGCTTCAAGTGGAGCAGGGGGGCAAAGTGTTAATACAACGATGTCTGCTGTGCGTTTAACCCATATTCCGACTGGAACGGTTGTATCATGTCAAGATGAGCGTTCCCAAATTAAAAATAAAGAAAAAGCGATGAAGGTATTACGGGCACGTATTTATGATAAATTGCAACGAGAAGTGCAATCTGAATACGACCAAAACCGTAAGCAAGCAGTAGGTACAGGAGATCGCTCTGAGCGTATTCGGACCTACAACTTTCCGCAAAATCGTGTGACAGACCATCGTATCGGTTTAACGATTCAAAAACTTGATCAAATTCTTCAAGGAAAGTTGGATGATGTTATCGACGCCTTGATTATGGATTACCAAGCAAAACGGATGGAAGAGAGTAATGATGCATGAAAATAGTAGAGGCCCTTATTCGGGCTTCTTCTTTTTTAGAAGAAGCCGGACGTGATAAAAATGCGGGAGAACTATTCCTGTGTCACCTTTTACATGTAGATAGAACTGGTCTATTATTGCAGTTTCAGCAACCGTTGACAGAAGAACAGCAAAAACAATTGGAATATTTTATAGAAGAGCATAAAAAAGGTGTACCCCTTCAATATTTAATCGGCTATGAATATTTTTATGGTCGCAAGTTCATGGTGAATAAGGAAGTATTGATTCCTCGTCCTGAAACAGAAGAATTAATTGTGGAAATATTGCGAAGAGGGGAAAAGTTGTTTAGTAACGAGTCAATTCAAGTAGCAGATATTGGAACAGGGAGTGGAGCAATAGCCATAACCTTAGCCCTTGAGAACAGTAATTTTCATGTTGCGACTGTAGACATTGCACAAGCTTCTATCCAAGTGGCGGAAGAAAATGCCCGGCGTTTAGGGGCATCGATAGAGTTTATCCACGGTGACCTACTGCAACCGTTTATTCAAAATAAGCGAAAACTAGACATGGTTGTGTCGAACCCACCTTATATCCCTGAAAGTGATTACGAGCAATTGTCAGAGGTAGTCAAGGATTATGAGCCAGAACGTGCGCTAGTTGCTGGGAAAGACGGGTTGGACTTTTATCGCCGATTTATGGATGAACTGCCTCTTGTAGTAAATGAAAAATTCCTGATTTCCTTTGAAGTCGGAGCAGGACAAGGAGATTTGGTGAGGGAGATGTTAGAAAAAACTTTTCCAGATGCTCAGTCAGAAGTTGTTTACGATATTAATGGTAAGGATCGAATGGTATTTTGTCAAAATTTTAGCTGAATCTGAAGGCTGTGTGAATAAGTGAACTCTGCTTGATTTACACAGCTAGATTATTAGGTAGTAGAGAAATTTATGTTAGCGAAAAATAAGTAAAAAAGTCTAAAATTTGCGAATATTATTTTTATTAGATATAATAAAGGCATTCTCTGTAAATTTCTTTATTATAGCTATATGTTTTTGTGATTTGTAGAGCATGGAGTGGGAATATTTTTTGAAGGAGGTTTTCCGATGGCAATGATTGAGTTTCAAAACGTCGAGAAGCATTATGGTTCATATCATGCATTAAAAAATATTAATCTAAAGATAGATAAAGGTGAAGTGGTGGTTGTAATTGGACCATCTGGGTCAGGAAAGAGTACTTTACTACGCTGTATCAATGGACTGGAATCAATTGATTCAGGAGATTTGATTGTAGGTGGCTACAATCTCCATGATAAAAAAACGGATATTAACAAGGTTCGTAAAAATGTTGGAATGGTATTTCAGCATTTTAATCTTTACCCTCATAAAAGTGTGATGGAAAATATTATGCTAGCACCAAAAATTGTCTTGAAAGAAGCCGAAGCAACATCAAATGAAACAGCAAAAAAATTATTAAGCAAAGTAGGAATGTTAGATAAAGCAGATTCTTATCCCTCCCAGTTATCAGGGGGGCAGCAGCAACGTATTGCTATTGCCAGAGGGTTGGCGATGAAACCGAAAGCCTTATTGTTTGATGAACCGACATCCGCTTTGGATCCTGAAACAATTGGAGATGTACTGGAGGTTATGAAGAAAGTAGCAGCCGATGGAATGACCATGGTAGTGGTAACCCATGAAATGGGATTTGCTCGTGAAGTAGCAGACCGTGTTATTTTTATGGCTGACGGTGAAATTTTAGAAGATGCATCAACCCAAGAGTTTTTTGCAAATCCTAAAGAAGAACGTGCAAAGCAATTTTTAAGTAAAATAATTAATAATTAAAGCGAGAAAGGGGAACATGCCATGAAAAAAATAGTAAAGATACTTCTTCCTATTTTTAGTCTTGCTGTATTTTATCTCCTGTCAGGCTGCTCAAGCGGCAGTGTCGCTTCGGAAGATGTATTGGGACGCGCAGAGTCGTCCGATAGGATTACTTGGGGTGTCAAGGCGGACCAACGCTTATTCGGGTTAATGAACATCGCTACAGGCGAAATTGAAGGCTTTGACGTAGATATTGCCAAAGCGATTACCGAAGAGATGTTAGGAGAAGGTGGACAAGCTGAATTTGTAGAGGTTACTTCTAAAACACGGATTCCTTTATTGAAAAATGGTAACATTGATGCAGTAATTGCGACGATGACGATTACGGAAGAGCGACGGAAAGTTGTTGACTTTTCGGAATCTTATTTTGAAGCAGGGCAGTCTTTATTGGTAGAACAAGGTAGCTCTATTCAAAGTATAGATGATTTAGATGCATCAACTACTGTACTGGTCGTAAAGGGCTCAACCTCAGCAGCGAACATTCGAGAATTGGCACCGGAAGCCAATGTTTTAGAAATGGAAAATATGGCGGAGGCTTTTACAGCGCTAAAAGCAGGACAAGGTGATACTTTTACGACAGACAATGCTATTTTACTAGGGATGATTGCGGAAGACCCTAATTACACCATTGTCGGAGGTACTTTTACCAATGAGCCGTATGGTATTGCAGTTAATAAAGGGCAAGAAGATTTTTTGATGACTGTGAACGAAGCATTAGATACCATCTGGGAAAATGGGACATATGACGAAATTTATGATAAGTGGTTCGGTGAGTTGGAGAGTCAGTAAGTTACGAGAAATAGCTATATAACAGGGGATGGTTAAAGAGACATATCATGATCGTAGTATAGGAAGGAGTGAAAATAGATGCTAGATATTTTAAGTAATTATTCCGATCAGTTATTAGAAGGATTAAAGTTCACACTGTTATCAAGTGTGATTGCCTTGGTTTTCAGTTTGTTCATTGGAATGGTTATGGCGACGCTTCGTATTTCCGGAAAGAAGCCTTTAGAAGTGATTTCCAGAGTATACGTAGAGTTTTTCTTAAATATTCCTTTGCTAGTCATCGTGATGTTCTTTTATATTGTCATTCCGATGTTGTGGTTCCCAATTGATGGATTCACCGCAGGAACAATCGGATTGATTATCTATAGCTCAGCTTTTATCTCTGAAACAATCCGTGCCGGAATTTTAGCTGTACCAAAAGGACAAATGGAGGCGGCACGTTCTACAGGATTAACTTTTGTCCAAGCGATGATTCATGTGATTTTACCCCAGGCGATCAAAATTGTCGTTCCGCCCCTTGGGAATCAATTTATTAACCTGATTAAAAACTCATCCATCCTAGCCTTAGTAGCCGGACTTGATTTAATGTACCAAGGTGACCTGATTGCATCAGAAACCTTTAATATTCTAGATACCTATATGGTAGTGGGCTTGTTTTATTTGGTATTAACATTACCATTAAGTTATTTAATGAAATACCTAGAGAAAAAATGGACAGTGAGCTAGGCGCAATAGCTAGCCAACGAAAAGCGGGAGGGAGGAATCTCTGTTGGAAAATTTTATTGAGGCATTTTCATGGATAAATGTTCGTTTCTTATTGCAGGGACTTTGGGTTACCATTCAAGTATCGGCATTTTCCATTGTATTTAGCTTTATTATTGGAGGAATTTTAGGGCTGCTACGCTATATGAAAATACCTGTTCTTTCTGCCATTGTCGGTCTTTTAGTAGATATGATTCGTAATTTGCCATTGCTACTGATTATATTCTTTACTTTCTTTGCGTTACCGAATTTAGGTATTCGACTGAATATATTTTGGGCAGCAGTAGTAGCGATGACTGTATTTGAATCAGCAATGCTGGCAGAAATTATTCGTGGTGGGATTCAATCAGTGCCAAAAGGGCAAATGGAAGCTGCACGCTCGACAGGATTGAATTACTGGCAGGCCATGCGCCTGATTATTTTGCCACAAGCTTTAAAAAAGATGATTCCACCGATTGTGAGTCAATTTATTGCTCTTATCAAAGATACATCATTGGCAACTGTCATTGTTCTGCCGGAATTAACATACAGTGCGAGAATTATATATAGCCAAAATACAAATTTCGTATTACCAATGTTCTTTGCAATGGCACTATTGTATTTTGTTGTTTGCTATTCTTTATCAGTAGTGTCAGGGAAATTAGAGAAGCGATTGAGCTTGAAATATTGAGAATCGTTTATGAGAAAGCAGACAAACGTATGAAAGTTTCTAATGCTAGTTAGTACGCATCATATGTTTTTTTGACTAGTGAGAGGGCACGAAAGATCTTCCGCCTCCGCCCAAATCTGCACATGGAGATGATTTCACTCTGCAAGATTCTTTTATCGTTGGAAAATCTATGTTATATTGAATGCGAAAGAATAAATAGTTTAAATTATCAAGTAAGGAATGTAATTTGAAAAGGAGTCAGTATGAAACTAGGATTTATTGGATGCGGAAACATGACCAGTGCAATGTTAGGTGGCATTATTGAGAACAAAACTTATCTACCAGAAGAAATAATAGGTTCGGATATACATGCTCCAAACAGAGAAAAACTGGAAGAACAATACGGCATCACAGTAACTGCCGAGAATAAGGAATTAGTTGAGCAAGCAGATATTGTGGTACTTTCTGTGAAGCCGCAGTTTTGCGAAGAAGTAATCAAAGAGATAAAAGAATCAGTTCGAGAAAGCCAAATGTTTATTACGGTTATTCCAGGAAAAACACTGGAATGGTTGGAAAAGGTTTTTGAAAAACCAGTAAAGCTCGTGCGTACCATGCCAAATACACCGGCGATGGTGAAAGAGGGCATGACAGGTATAAGTTGCAATGATTATGTGATCGAGGAAGATATGGAAAAGGCAATTGCTATTTTAAGTGGATTCGGAAAAGTAGGACAGGTGTCGGAAAATCTAATGGATATTGTGACAGGGGTCAGCGGAAGTTCTCCAGCTTATGTATTTCTATTTATAGAAGCACTGGCAGATGCAGCGGTAGCTGGTGGAATGTCTCGTCAGAATGCTTATCAATTTGCAGCACAGTCTGTCATGGGAAGTGCAAAATTAGTGTTAGAGAGTGGCAAGCATCCTGGTGAACTAAAAGATATGGTATGTTCGCCAGGAGGGACAACAATAGGAGCGGTGCGGGTACTAGAAGAAAAAGGATTCCGTAGTGCTGTGTTCGAAGCAGCGATGGAAGCTGCAAGGATTGCGAAAAGCTTGTAAGTATCACAAAGTAAAAGGAAGCTAAGATTTAGCCTCCTTTTACTTTGTGTAATTAGATTTTTTGTACGTTAGACGCTTGTGGTCCGCGGTTGCCTTCTGTCACTTCGAATGAAACAGCTTGACCTTCTTCTAATGATTTGAATCCTTCGCTTTGGATAGCAGAGAAATGAACGAATACATCTTCTCCACCTTCAACTTCGATAAATCCGAAGCCTTTTTCGTTGTTAAACCATTTTACTTTTCCTTGCATGATACAATTCCTCCTACTAACTTTGCACATTTTGTGCAGATAAAGATTAATTATTTAACAGTACTATTTATAATTGCAATAAATACAGAAATGTTAAATAATAATATAAATATACACCTAATGAATAGCATTAGTCAAGTAAGCGTTTCAAAAAAATTGACTATTAATTGACTATTAAAAATAAAAAAAATATGATAAGATGAAATAGTACTAAGAGAAAGCAGGAGCGTGATACATATGTTGTGTGAATGGAGAGATTTTTCAACTGAAACAGAGACGTATACATTAGAAAGATTCGAATCTTTAATTGGTGATGAATTTGAAGCAATGCAAATAGATTCAGATGGCTTTCCTAAATGTATTTGGACGACTAACTTTGTCGTACTTGTAACAAAGCGCATTAAAATTTTAGAAGAAGTGGATTTTACGAAAATTCCAAGAAATCCAGTTTGCGATTAATGAAAAGATGAAAATGGCGACCTCAGCATTATTTGAATCAAATTGATGCTGATGGTTGTCATTTTTCCATTTTCCGTAAAAATAATGTTGAGGTAAAGATAATGAAGGTAATTATAGCAGAAAAACCAGACCAAGGAGCCAAATTGGCTGCGCCTTTTAAATATACAAAAAAAGGCGGATATATTGAAATAGCCCCTAATGATTTTTTTCCGAAGGGAGCTTTCGTTACTTGGGCGGTAGGGCATTTATGTGAGCTTGTACCTCCTGAAACATATGACGCATCATGGAAGAAATGGTCTTTAGACACCTTACCAATTATCCCTGATAAATTCCAACATCAAGTAATGAAATCGAGATGGAAGCAGTTTAAAATCATTAAAGATTTGGTTCGTCGGGCCAATGTAACAGAAATTATCATGGCAGGAGATGCTGGGCGGGAAGGGGAGGCAATTACAAGGATTATTTTGTCTCAATGCCAAGTAAGGAAACCTTTAAAAAGATTATGGATTTCTTCCTTAACAGCAAGAGCAGTTGAAAATGGGTTTCGCAATTTACTAGATGAACAAGAAACGAGACAGGTGTATTATGAAGCCCTTAGTAGAGCGTGTGCTGATTGGTTGGTTGGCATCAATGCCTCTCGTATTTACACGTTACTGCTCCAAAAGCAAGGAATACATGCAGTTTTTTCTATGGGACGTGTTCAAACACCAACTCTCTCTCTTATTGTCAAAAAGGAAAAAGAGATAGAAGACTTTGTATCGGAGCCTTTTTGGGAAGTGTTAGCTGTCTTTCAAATGAACGGAAAAGAATATGAGGGAAAATGGCATAAGGAAGATGACTCCCGAATTTCAGATGCAAAAATGGCCTATGCAATTGCGGCATTTTGCCAAGGAAAAGAGGCAGAAGTGACAGAAGTGGAAAGAGAAAGAAAGGAATTCAATCCGCCATCGTTTTTTCAGTTGTCTTCTTTGCAGGCAACTGCCAATAAAGCCTATACTTTTTCACCTCAGAAAACGCTAGATATTGCACAAAAATTATATGTAAAGGGGATTATCTCCTACCCGAGAACAGACTCGAGTTTTGTCACAAAAGAAGAAGCGGCGTTGTTTCCTGAAATAATCGCAAAGCTGAAAGAAATAGCAGCTTATAAAAAATATTTTCCATTGCCGATGGAATCAATTATGAACAATAAAAGGTATGTCAATGAAAAAAAGGTGACCGATCACTATGCGATTATCCCTACCGAGCAAGTGGTAGATATAGAAAGATTGTCTGGAGATGAACAGAAGATTTATGATTTAATTATCAGAAGGTTTTTAGCAGCCCATGAAGAAAAAGCGATTTTCGATTATACAAAGGTGCACACATTAGTAGATGAGCGGGCAACATTTCTTTCTAAGGGGAAACAGTTGGTTCAAGAAGGTTGGAGAAAAATTATTTACCCAAATCAACAGAATAAGCAAGATGATGATGAACAATTGTTACCTTCTTTAGAAAAAGGAGAGCAGGGAACCACAAAAGAAATTCATGTGAAAGATGGGAAGACACAACCGCCGAAACGTTATACAGAAGGTCAACTGATTACGGTGATGAAAACAGCTGGTAAACACATTGACGATGAAGAATTAGTGAAGGTACTAAACAAAACAGAAGGCCTTGGAACAGAAGCAACTCGTGCCGGCATTATTGGTGTATTGAAACAGCGGGAATACATTGAAGTGAAAAAGAATCTTGTCTACGCTACTGATAAAGGAAAGTTATTAGTAAAAGCTATTGGTCAAAGCATCCTTGCTTCACCGGAAATGACAGCTAAATGGGAAAAACGTCTCCATGAAATAGGCGAAGGGACTGCTTCTGCTGGAGAATTTATGGAGCAAGTAAAAAAATTGTCTACTAAATTAATTGAAGATGCCAAGCAAACTAGTGAAAATTGGCAGTTTGAAGAATATGATCTTTCGGCATTTCAAAATAAAAAGCCGGGTTATACAAAAGGCATCAGTAAAAAAATTGGATCTTGC
Source organism: Bacillaceae bacterium (assembly GCA_027451065.1). GTDB lineage: Bacteria > Bacillota > Bacilli > Bacillales > Bacillaceae_G > DAIDKD01. The sequence continues at coordinate 17,449 of DAIDKD010000015.1, forward strand.
CGGAAATGTGATGGAAATGTCATTGATAAAGGTAGCTTTTACGGGTGTTCCAACTACCAGAAAAATAAATGCAATTTTACCATTTCAAAAAAAATCCTCGGGAAAACAATTTCTCAAAAGAATGCTAAGAAGCTGTTGGCCGGAGAAACAACAGACTTAATAAGCGGCTTTACCAAAGGTGAAAAAACTTTCGATGCTATGCTTGAATGGAAAGATGGAAAAATCCAATTTGTATTTGGAAAGTAGTTTTAGTGGATGTGAGGGGTGAGTGTTTTTGCTCACCCCTCACATCCACTAATAAAAGTTTCACTTCTCCGCAGGAAACCAAGCTTTGTTCAGTTTGCTGATTCCTTTTTTTATATCTGTTTCTGGTATCTCGCCGAAGCCAAGTAAAATTAATGGTTTTTTATGTATTGGTGCTTCGTCATAGTAGGTCGAGATTGGGTATACTTTTACACCATAATTTTTTGCTGAATGAACCAATTCATCTTCAGTCATATTGTTTTTTGGTTCTAATAAGATGTGGAATCCTGATTCTGCTCCAATAATGTTCACTTTGTTTCCCATAATGTGCGTAATGGTTTCTAATAACAAGGCATGTTTTCTTTTATAAATGTTTCTTATTTTGTTTACATGCCGCTCCCAATATCCTTCTCTCATGAACAGGGTTAATGTATGTTGATGTCCCCTTGCTACTGTTTGTTTGTAGTGTGAAAACTTTTCTTGATAGCCAGCCATCAATGATGGTGGTAGAACTAGATAGCTTATGCAAATAGATGGAAACAATGATTTAGAAAAACTACCGAGGTAAATAATGTTTCCATAGTTATCAAGACCTTGCAAGGCAGGAATCGGTTTACCTTGATATCTAAATTCACCGTCATAATCATCTTCAATAATATACCCACCATTTTCAGCAGCCCATTGGATTAACTCCATTCTCCTAGAGACAGGCATAATGGTTCCATAGGGAAACTGGTGAGAAGGAGTTACGTAAATCACTTTTACATCACTTTCTAATAAAGACGTAATGTTTACTCCTTTTTTATCGAGAGGAACAGAGCGACAATTTACTCCTTCATTTTTCAAGACAAGTCTAGCACGATGGAAACCAGGCTCTTCTACGCCATAAGTCACATCCCGTCCAATAAGAGAACAAAGCATAGTCAATAAATATTGCGTTCCGGCGCCAATAACAATTTGTTCCGGCAAGCAATAAACACCTCTTGATTGAAAAAGATATTCTGCAATCGATTTCCGAAGCTCTAATTCGCCTTGAGAATCACCGTTTAAATATAGCTGATCTAGCTCCTTGTTAAAGGATTGTGAAGATAGTTTTCGCCATACTTTAGATGGAAAATGTTCCAAGTCGATGCTATCTTGTTTAAAGTCATATTGAATCATATCATTATGATGCGATTCAAGTAACAGGCTATCTAAATGTACAACAGAATTATGCGATTTTTTAGTGATAATATTTCTACTTTGGAATTCTTCTACAAATAATCCTTTTCGTGGCTCGCTTCGAATATAGCCTTCCGCCAACAGCTGTTGATAGGCAGCATCAATGGTATTTCTACTGATTTGTAAATGGTTTGCTAATTTTCGTTGGGAAGGGAGTTTACTGTTTATCGGTATTCTGCCGCTTTGAATTTCCTTCTTTATATAATCGTATAGTTGGATATAAATAGGGTCTTGTTTTTTATAATCGAGTACACATGTAATTTCTAACATTTCATCACCCTTATTTGAAAACTGGCACTATTAAATAGTATATATCTGGCTCTTTTGGAGGTGCCAGTTTTTTGTTTATACTAATCATACAGGAAAAATGAGGGAAAATAAATATAAGAAAGGTGAAAGCTACTTTTTTCAGTATGCTGTAGCCAGATAAAGGAGAGTACGAAATGAGTATCATTGGAACAGAACGTGTAAAGCGAGGCATGGCAGAAATGCAAAAAGGTGGCGTGATCATGGATGTGGTAAACGCTGAACAAGCAAAAATAGCAGAGGCAGCTGGAGCAGTTGCTGTTATGGCTCTAGAAAGAGTCCCTTCTGATATTCGTGCTGCAGGTGGAGTTGCTCGTATGGCAGACCCTACGATTGTCGAGGAGGTTGTAGGTGCAGTAACGATCCCTGTCATGGCAAAATGTCGAATTGGCCATATTACTGAAGCACGCGTGCTCGAAGCTTTAGGAGTAGATTATATAGATGAAAGTGAAGTATTAACACCGGCAGATGACCTGTATCATTTGATAAAATCAGATTACACAGTTCCTTTCGTATGTGGGTGTCGTAATCTAGGTGAAGCACTACGCCGTATCGGTGAAGGTGCGTCCATGCTTAGAACAAAAGGAGAGCCGGGAACGGGGAATATTGTTGAAGCAGTTCGCCATATTCGTGAAGTAAACGGTGAAATTCAAAAAGTTGTTGCTATGCGTGAGGACGAGTTAATGACCTTCGCGAAAGAAAATGGAGCTCCTTTCGACTTGTTATTAGAAATCAAACGTTTAGGTCGCTTACCAGTTGTCAATTTTGCAGCAGGAGGAGTTGCGACACCAGCAGATGCGGCATTGATGATGACGTTAGGAGCGGATGGGGTATTTGTCGGCTCTGGAATCTTTAAGTCAGAAAATCCAGAAAAATTTGCGCGCGCGATTGTTGAAGCGACAACTCATTATGAAGATTATGAGTTGATAGCTCAATTATCAAAAGGCTTAGGGGAGCCGATGAAAGGTATTGAAATTTCAACTCTTGCGCCAGAACAACGTATGCAGGAGCGCGGGTGGTAAAAAAGTGGAAGTGAAGAGAAAGATGAAAATTGGTGTTTTAGGACTGCAAGGAGCAGTAAGGGAGCATGTTCAAGCAATTAAAGCCTGTGGAATAGAGGCTGTGGTTGTGAAAAAAGTTGAACAGTTACAAGAAATTGACGGTCTGGTTCTTCCAGGTGGAGAATCAACGGCAATGAGAAGGTTAATTGATAGATATGACTTTTTAC